>JASFGZ010000070.1:0-12923 GCA_050123495.1 Desulfobacterales bacterium | reverse complement strand
TCAACGACCACCCGCAAAGCGGGTGGCTTGGATTTTACCGCCATAGGCGGTAAAAGACAGGGGCGCAAAGTGCCCCAATCGTTGCGGGTGGAACCGGGTGCGAAGCACCCGGTTTGGAAAACCCAATCAACAATCATTTGTGTTCTGATTGAAAACGTCATATAGTATGTGACAATCCTGCAATTTCAGAAAATATGCCCAGCCAATGAAATCCTCCGGACATAAAGGCGCGTTCCGACCATTTGAAGGCCTAAAGGCTCTTCTGGAAAACAAATCGATTGCGCTCAAAAAAGCTGCGGTCTCCTCATCCTCAGAGTCAACCCCCGAACGAACAGATCCCGATGAAGACCAGACGATTTTTGAAGCGGCCATGGCGGGTGTCGTAAAATTACCGCGAAACATTTGCAACGAGCGCCCTTCTCACGAATCGCCGGCCGGCGTTATGGATAATAACACGGAATCTGAAATCTTGCGCCAATTGGAAGAACTGATTCGAACCGGTAAAGGGTTTGTCGTTGCGGACACAGCCGAATATATCGAAGGGACCGGGTATCAGGTCAACCGCGCCGTCGCTGAACGGCTTCATCGCGGAGAGTTTTCGATACAGGGACATATCGATTTGCACGGGCTCAGTGTCGAAAACGCCAGGGAGGCCTTTGAGGACTTTTTTAAAAAAAGTATCGCCGATGGAAAACGTATGGTCTTGGTCATTCACGGCCGCGGCCTTTCGTCACCGGCTGAACCGATCTTAAAGACACACGTATTCAAATGGCTTACGACCGGCCCCTGGCGAAAGTGGGTCATGGCATTTGCAAGCGCGCGATTATGTGACGGCGGCGCCGGAGCTACCTATGTACTCCTGAGAAAACGCCCGGCTACCAAACGGTTCAAAAAAGGTCCAAAATGAAAAATTCGCTTGACAATACGCATATTTGTCATTAGATTTCGCAGTTTAAAATTTATACCGCATACACCCCCATCGCGCATCACAGCAGATGGGGGTTTTTAATCGAAGGAACTCAGAATGAAAAAAGATATTCGCAACCTGCGAAACATCGGTATCAGCGCCCACATCGACTCGGGAAAAACAACCCTGACGGAGCGCATTCTTTACTACACCCAGCGCATCCACACCATGCATGATGTCAAGGGAAAAGATGGTGTCGGCGCCACCATGGATTCCATGGAGCTTGAAAAGGAGCGCGGCATCACCATCGCCTCGGCAGCCACTTACTGCGAGTGGCGGGACCATGAAATCAATATCATCGACACCCCGGGCCATGTTGACTTTACGATTGAAGTCGAACGTTCTTTGAGAGTCCTGGATGGCGCCATACTCGTCCTTTGTAGCGTTGCCGGGGTCCAATCCCAGTCCATCACAGTCGATCAACAAATGAAACGCTACAAAGTTCCCTGTATTGCGTTTGTCAACAAATGCGATCGCAGCGGCGCCAACCCGGAGCGGGTGGTTCGACAGCTTAAAGAAAAGCTGGGCCATAATGCCCTGGCGATGCAATTGCCCATCGGATTGGAAGCGGCGTTTGAAGGTGTGGTTGATCTCGTCTCCATGAAAGCAATCTATTTTGACGGTGATAAAGGTGAGAAGGTCCGAGTGGCGGAAATTCCGGCGGATTTAATGCAAACCGCCCTGGAAAACAGAGAAATCCTTATCGATCAGGCCTCCATGTTTTCAGATGAACTGACTGAAGCCATCCTGGAAGAAAAAGACGTCAGCGCTGAAATGATTATCGATGGTATCCGACAGGGAGTTATTGCGCTCCAGCTGACACCGGTCTTCATGGGATCTGCATATAAAAATAAGGGCATCCAGCCGCTTTTGGATGCGGTGACCCGACTTCTCCCCTGCCCGCTCGATGTCGACAATCAGGCCCTGGACATGCATAATAAAGAGCAACCGGTCGTGCTTTCCAAAGAAAGCGACAAACCCCTGGTTGCCCTGGCGTTTAAACTCGAAGACGGGCCCTACGGCCAGTTAACTTACATCCGTGTCTATCAGGGATCTATGGCCAAAGGAGACACGGTCGTTAATGTGCGTACCGGCAAAAAAGTTAAGGTGGGCCGCCTGATCCGCATGCATGCGGATCAGATGGAAGATATCGACACGATTCCGGCAGGCTATATCGGCGCATTGTTCGGCATAGACTGCGCTTCGGGAGACAGCTTCGTCGCCCCTGGAATCAGTTTAACCATGACGTCCATGTATGTGCCGGAACCGGTGATATCCCTGGCCATTTTTCCCAGGGACAATAAATCCGAGGTCAATGTATCCAAAGCCCTGGGGCGATTTACCAAGGAAGACCCGACATTCAAAGCTTATGTCAACGACGAAACCGGTGATACGATTATTTCGGGGATGGGCGAACTCCATCTGGAGGTTTACATTGAACGCATGCGCCGCGAATATCAGGCCGAAGTAGACACCAGCCCGCCCCGCGTCGCCTATCGCGAAACCATTACCCAGCGAGCGGAGTTCGACTATATTCACAAAAAACAAACCGGTGGCGCCGGTCAATTCGGACGGGTTGCCGGTTATCTGGAGCCGGTCCGGGATGAAGATTTTGTTTTCGAAAATAAAATCACGGGCGGGGCCATTCCGACGCAATTTATCGCCGCCTGTGAAAAAGGCTTTAAAAATTCCATGGCAAAAGGACCCAAGATGGAATTTCCCGTCACCGGGATTCGGGTCGTCATCAATGACGGCGCCTCTCATTCCGTGGATTCCTCCGATATGGCCTTTCAGGCTGCAGCCCGCGGCGCTTTCCTGCAGGGTTACGCCAAAGCCAAGCCGGTTATTCACGAGCCGATAATGAAAGTGGTTGTGGAAACACCCACTGAATTTCAGGGCGCGGTAATGGCGACGCTAAATCAGCGCCGGGCATTGATCGTCGGTACACAGGACGAGGGCCCTTTGAGTGTGATTGAATCCCAGGTCCCGTTATCTGAAATGTTTGGTTATTCCACCGATTTAAGATCGGTTACCAAGGGACAGGCGCAATTCACGATGGAATTTATGACGTATAAACAGGTTCCGCAATCCATCGCGGAAGCGCTGATGAAAAAAGCCGCGGAGGAAAAAAAGAATGTTGCTTAACCCGCAATTCGGTAAAACCACTGCGGCGCTGAGAACCGATAAGATCATTTATATCAAAGAAAGGAATATCAGCATGCTAAAAAATGAGCTCATATTGAAAAATCCGCTCCGACGGATGGGATATGAAAGCGATGATATCCTTGATAAGGGTCAATTCGGGGCCGTGATGGCCCGGGCCGGTGTGGGGAAAACCGCCTTTTTAGTCCAGCTGGCCTTAAACAGCATGCTTCGGGAAAAAAAAGTTCTTCATATCAGCCTTGATGATCCCGTAAAAAAGGTAAGTTTGTGGTATAAAGAAGTCTTTAGCCGCATCGCCACCCAATATGATATCCCTCAAAGCGGTCAGCTGTGGGATTCGGTTCTGCCCCATCGGTTCATTATGACGTTTCGCGTCGAAGGATTCAGCGTACCCAAACTGGAAGAAAGATTGACCGACCTTATCGAGCAGGATATTTTCAAGCCGGATATGATGATCATCGACGGCATTCCCTTTGATGATTCGGTGAGCCCGGACCTTGTTAAATTGAAAACCCTGGCAAATAAGCACCCGATGCATGTCTGGTTCACCATCCGGACGCACCGCCATGAAGACCCGGATCCCAATGGAACCCCTTTACAATTTATTCCCGTGGCCGATTTGTTTGAAGTGGCCATACTTTTAGTGCCGGTCGGCAAACAGATTCAAATAAAAGCCCTGAAGGGAGCAAGATCGGAAGGGGATCAAGCGGATTTAATGCTGGATCCGGCCACCATGTTGATTCAGGATCAAATCTAAAAAAAGCTTGCAGCATGATGCTGCAAGCTTTTTTTAATTCTGGAGGCGGCAGTCGGAGTCGAACCGACGAATTGCGGTTTTGCAGACCGCTGCCTTACCACTTGGCTATGCCGCCAGAAAAATGGAGCGGGAAACGGGATTTGAACCCGCGACTTCGACCTTGGCAAGGTCGCACTCTACCACTGAGTTATTCCCGCCGATGTAAACATTATTTTTTAGCCAGATAACAGTTTTTTGTCAATAAAAAAGCTCAGCTTTGAAGAAGTGCGCGTGACTTTATGAAATAATCAGCCCCGGACCAGATGGTGAACGCCAGAGCGCCCCACAAAAACAATGTGCCGATGACATGCACGTTAAGGCCCCAGGTTGGATAATGGATCATTAATGGAATGATAGCGGCAATCTGAAAACCCGTTTTATATTTCCCAAGGTTAGATGCAGATATGTCTTGACCCTTTTCGGCGATGATGTTCCTTAAGCCTGTCACGGCAAGTTCACGACCGATAATAATGCATACGATCCATGCCGGAATCCACCCCAACGAGGTCAGCATGATAAATGCAGAAGATACCAAAAGCTTGTCGGCAACCGGGTCCATCACCTTTCCGAGGGTGGATACCAGGCCTCTTCTTCGGGCGTAAAAACCATCCAGATAGTCCGTAATTGCAGCGGCACTAAACAAAAGCGCGGCGATAAATGTACAGATTCTAGTCGGAAACAGCAGAAGAATAACAATGACCGGCACGGCTGCAATCCGAAACAGCGTCAGTTTGTTGGGACCACTAATTAGATTCTTGAGGGTTTCCATTGAATTTTTAGCTTAATTTATTTTTTTTGGCTTTGACGGGCAATATATTTATCCCTGCATTCTTTGCTGCAAAAATAAAGATCGTTCGCGTTAAAATTCAAATGCACGGCATTTCTTTTGGGGAAATACGCTTCACAATAGGGATCTTTAATCATCACATCGTCGATCTGGCCCGCTTTATTTCCGGAAACTTTTTTTTTCTTCATATCCGGAAACATCCAGGATCTCATAAACCTGTACAGTAGATAACCCACACCAAAAAGTATTAAAAATTTCAGCATTTAAATTCGAACACCTTTTGTTTATCATCCCCCAGACGCTCCAGCAAAAATTGCATTTCCTTTTTCAACACCGGATGAATTATGGTTGGATCTATATCACAGATCGGCTTTAACACAAAACGTCTTTTATGCATCCGGGGATGAGGCACCACCAGGCGTTCTGAATCGATTATGCGATCATCGTAAAGGATGATATCCAAATCAAGAATCCTGGGGCCAAACCGAATAGGATCTTTTATACGTCCGGCCGCACTCTGGATGGATTCGATCTGATCCAGCAATTCGTATGGATCATGGGATGTCTCAAGCTTCACCATCGTGTTGATAAACCAATCCTGATCTTCATAATCCACCGGTTCGGTGGTGTAAATGCACGACTGCGCAAGAACTCGAGAGGTGCCGGTTTCGGTAAGTGCTTTAATCCCCCGTTGACAGTTTTCCAGCTTGTCTCCCATGTTGGATCCAACCGAGATATATGCAATGTGCAGTTCGGTCATTTGAAAGAGTAGCTTCAAAAACGAGCGAGTCTGCCCGTAGATGCATTACAGGTTAAATCGATCTGGAAGATTGGAATACTGGAATGATGGAAGAATGGGTTTATTTGAATCAGGTCAATTGCAAATTAAGATGAACGCCCAGTAATCCAATATTCCAATATTCCAATATTCCATCATTCCAATTCCCAGCACTTATTTCCAGGCATCCGGTTGGAGTTTCCCGGTATAAATCACACGGGCATCGCCTTCCATATAAATATCGTTAAATTGGCCATCTGTTGCGCTAAAATGGATCGTCAGGTATTCCCCGCTTCGGGTTTTCACATCTATCGGTGAATTCATATCCAGCTGGCAGGCCGATATAATGGCACTGGCAATAGCCCCCGTTCCACAGGCCAGCGTTTCGTCTTCAACGCCTCTCTCGTAAGTTCGGACGATGATCTCATTGGGTTTACTGCGATATACAAAATTTGCATTGGTGCCCGCCGGTGCAAAAGCTTGGTGAAACCGAATTTCCTTTCCCGATGCGACCACATCGATATTATCAATTTGCTCTACCATGACGACCACATGAGGCACACCGGTGTTTATACTGCTGATCGTCAAAGAACAGTCAGATAACTCCAGCGGGTATGCCAGCTTCAGATTCGAGGCATCAGGCATCTTAACTTTCACCCGGTCTTTGCTGATTTGGGCATGGATCATCCCGGCTTCGGTTTCAAAGAATACGGTTGTTCCGGCAATTCCGTTCAGATGGGCAAAACGCGCGGCGCATCTGGCACCGTTGCCACACAGTTCGGCTTTGCTGCCGTCGGCGTTAAAGAACCGCCAGCGGAAATCACACTTTTCAGAGGATTCAATTAGAATGAGGCCGTCAGCTCCGGCGGACATTTTTCGGCGGCAAACGCTGCTGATGAAGTCGGTTAAATTTGTGTTTGCCACAATCTGCTGGCGGTTGTCGATAATAATAAAATCATTACCGGCACCGCTCATCTTGTAGAATGGTATCGGATCCATTTTTACTTTTTATTTTTTTGAGAGTACTTACAAGCTATCTCAAAAATAGTAAATAACGCTCAAGAACAAGGCAAAAGCCGACGCAAAAGCGCAGCATACATATAGTATGTGAGCATTTTAAGGAGGCTTTTAACGCAGTTATTGAGTGTTAGATGCATTTTTGAGATGGCTTGAATTTATTTTTTCATAAATGAAGGTATGCTCTCCCCTCTGACGAGATCCTGGTAGTTTTCTCTTTTCCTGATAACCTGATATTGCCCGTCTTTGACCATGACTTCGGCAACCCTGGGCCGCGAACAATAGTTGGAAGACATCACAGACCCATAGGCACCTGTACTCATTACGGCCATAAGATCGCCTCCGTTGACATCGGCGAGATTGCGGTCAACAGCTAAAAAATCGGCACTTTCACATATCGGCCCGACGACATCCGCCACGGTTAGTGCTGTTTCGGAGCGCACAACCGGCTCAATGGCGTGGAATGCATTGTACAGGGTTGGTCGCAGCAAATCATTCATTCCGGCATCCACAATAATAAAATCCTTTGCACTTCCTGTTTTTTTATAAAGGACGCGCGTTATCAGGATACCGGCATTACCGACTAACACTCGGCCGGGTTCCAGGATCAGCTTTAAATCCATGCCCTCGAGGTGGGTTAGAAAACCTTTGGCATATTCTTTGAGAGACGGCGGTGTTTCATCGCCGTAAGTGATCCCCAGACCGCCGCCCATATCAATATATTTGATATGGATTCCCAGTTCAGCTTTCAAATGATTGAGCAGCGCCTTTATACTTTTCAAAGCGTCTTCAAAAGGTCCGGCCTCCGTTATTTGAGAACCAATGTGGCAATCGATACCGACAATTTCCACATGTTCAAGACTGGCGGCCAGCTGATATCCTTCGATGGCAGCCTCGGTATCAATTCCAAATTTATTCTTTCTGAGACCGGTAGAAATATAGGGATGGGTTTTGGGATCGACATCCGGATTTACACGGATTGCTACCGGTGCGCGTTTTTTTAGTTTGCCGGCGCGCTGGTCAATCAATTTCAGTTCATCGAGGGATTCCAGGTTGAACATCATAATTTCCGATTGCAGTGCATAATCAATCTCATCGATGCGCTTGCCGACACCGGAGTAAACGATGCGATTCGGTGCAAAGCCGGCCTGCATGCCTCGATAAAGCTCCCCTCCGGATACGATATCCAAACCACAGCCCAGATCCGCAAATAATTTCAAAATTGCCAGATTGGAGTTTGCTTTTGCAGAGAAACACGCCAACCGATCAATGCCTTCAAAAGCCTCGTTAAAAGCTTTGAAATGACGTGTTAAGGTTGCATGGCTGTACAGATAAAACGGCGTCCCGATCTCGGCCGCAATTTTTTGCACCGGCACATCTTCACAGTAGAGTTCATTTTCGCGATAGGTGAAATGATGCATGTTTCCCTAAAAAAAATGTTAATAGTTATGAGTTATATGTTATTTGGATGTATATCGGCCCCGATTTGATTTAACTGTCATGCATCGATTGCTATACCATCGTGAGAATCGATTTGTCAGAACCAATAACAAATAACCAGTAACAAATAACACCGAATTGGGTTTTAACCCAATTCGATTAGTGTTCGAATTTAACGGTGTTTGAGTCCTTACTGCCCTTGCCGTCCGCATTGTAGCCGATCACTTTGTAGATATACCGATATCCCGGCTCGAGAACCTCTGTAAAATGCATCCTGGTTGGTTTGGACTTTTCAGATCGTTTCATTTGAATCGGGATATCAGCTATCTCTGCAAAACGAATCGGACATTTTTCACAACTGGATTCTTCGGCTGACAATTTAGAACGAAAGACTTTATACCCGGCCGGGGAAGAAGCGGACCGATCCCCGCCGCCTGGAACTGTCCAGCTAAGCTCCACCATCCGGTTATGAATGGCATGACTCAGGTCTTTGACCGCCGGCGGTGACTCGAGTTCGGGAGGCCGGGGTGGGCCCTTTTTCCCACAGCCAATCCACACAAAGCTCAAACCGACTAAAGTAGCGGTAAAAAGGGCCAGCCATCTTTTTCGGGAATCAATGTCTTTGGGCTTCATCATTCGGACAAAGCGGTGCTTTTTTTCAGGTTCTGCTCCGCAGCTTTAATCGCTGCGCTTACCGCCTCTGTGGCCGTTCCGCCAATTGAAGTTCGTCGATCAATCATCTGCTGAGTTGCTAAAAAGTCGAATATGTCTTCTTCGATTTGCGGTGCGAATTGTTGCAGCTGTTTTACCGCAAGCTCATGAATTTCCTTCTTCTTTTTTACGGCGTAGCGAACGGCCTGGCCGACACAGCGGTGTGCCTCTCTGAACGGCACGCCCTTTGTAACCAAATAGTCAGCCAGGTCGGTTGCATTTTGATATCCTGCAGAGGCCGCATTCCGCATTCTGGCTTCGTTTATTTTTATTTGCGGTAGCATTTGCGTATAAACTTCCACACAGGCACATAATAAATCGGCCGTATCAAACAGAAGTGTTTTATCTTCCTGCATGTCGCGATTATATGAAAGCGGCAAAGACTTCATCAGCGTCAACATGGCCATCAGGTTGCCAAATACACGGCCCGTCTTGCCCCTGACCAGTTCCGGAACATCCGGATTTTTTTTCTGCGGCATGATACTGCTGCCGGTCGCAAATGCATCGGGTAGTTCAATAAAACCAAACTCGGATGAAGACCACATAATGAGTTCTTCAGATATCCGGCTCAAATGCATCATGCAAATGCTGGCGGCAGATAAAAATTCAATGATGAAATCACGATCGGAGACGGAATCGACACTATTGGCTGAGGCTTTCGGAAACCCAAGTAATTCGGCCGTGTATTGTCTATCGATCGGATGCGGCGTGCCGGCAAGAGCCGCACTGCCCAGCGGCATCACGTTGATGCGTGCCAAACAATCTGCCAGGCGATCGCTATCCCTGGAAAACATCTCGTAGTAAGCCATTAGATGGTGCGCCAGCAGAATCGGTTGTGCCCGCTGAAGGTGGGTGTAGCCCGGCAGCACAGTCTCGAGGTGGCGTCTGGCAAGATCCACCAGTACGGTCTGCAATTTCACCAGGAGATGGATGATGGAATCGACTTGATCCCTTAGATACATGCGGACGTCCAGTGCCACCTGATCATTGCGACTTCTGGCGGTATGCAGTTTCTGAGCGACTTTCCCCACCAGCTCTCCCAGCCGTGATTCAATATGCGTGTGGATATCCTCCAGGCTTTCGCTAAACTCAAATTTTGCTTCGTCTATTTCTCGATTGATGGTATCCAGGCCTTTAATTAATTTTTTGGCCTCATCGTCAGAAATGATGCCGGCCTTCGCCAGGGTTTGACAATGCGCAATGCTGCCCTGAATATCATAGGCGTACAGGCGCCTGTCGACATTAATTGAGGCCGTAAAGGTTTCGACAATTCGCGCGGTTTTTTCTTTGAAGCGGCCTGTCCAGAGTTTTTCCGACATAGCGCTATCGTTATTCGTTATTTGTTATTCGTTATTAATTATTTTGACAGATGATCTTTAGATTTTATGCATTTTTTTTATCACAAAAACACGAAAATCATAAATCACGAAATTTCCTTTTTAACTTTCGTGTTTTGGTCCTTTCGTGCTTTCGTGATTAATTTTGTTGCTTAATTTTAAGGGGCATCTATTTCTCAATTAACTTTTGAATCCTCAATCTTAAGGCGTTCAGACGGATAAATCCTTCAGCGTCTTTTTGGTTGTAAACATCGTCGTCTTCAAAAGTTGCAAAATCTTCCCGATAAAGGGAACGTTCCGATGCACGCCCGAGTACGCGACAATTGCCTTTGTACAATTCAAGGCGTACCTTCCCGGATACGCTTTGTTGGGTCATATCTATCATATTCTGCAAGAGTTTCATCTCGGGAGCAAACCAGAAGCCATTGTATACCAGTTGAGCGTATTTGGGAATCAGCGAATCCCGCAGATGCAGGACTTCACGGTCCATGGTAATGGATTCCATCGCCATGTGGCCGACTCGCAAAATCGTGCCTCCGGGGGTTTCATAGACGCCGCGAGATTTCATTCCCACAAATCGGTTTTCGACAATATCCACACGGCCCACGCCATGTTTCCCGCCATATCTATTTAGTTCCCTTAAAAGATTCGCAGGCGAGAATTGGGTTCCGTTCAACTCAACCGGATTGCCCTTCAGGAACTTTAGTTCAATAATTTCAGGTGTATCCGGTGCTTTCCTGGGCGAAACCGTCAGTGTATAAATGTCCTCCGGTGCTTCTGCCCACGGGTCTTCCAGGATACCGCCCTCATAGCTAATATGCAAAAGATTGGAATCGGTGCTGTATGGCTTGTCATGGGTGGCCTCAACGCTTATACCGTGGCTTTTGGCAAAGTCCATCAAGGCGGTTCGTGAATTTAAATCCCATTCCCGCCAGGGGGCAATAATTTTTATATGGGGGTCATGGGAAAGATAACCCAGTTCAAAACGAACCTGATCATTGCCCTTTCCGGTTGCACCGTGACTGACTGCATCGGCCTTCTCGCTGTGCGCGATTTCGATTTGCCGCTTTGCGATCAGCGGTCTCGCAAGAGAGGTGCCCAGTAGATACTGGCCCTCATAGATTGCATTCGCACGGAATGCCGGAAACACATAATCGTTGACGAACGTTTCGGCCAAGTCCTCAATATACGTTTTGGTGGCCCCGGTAAGAACTGCATTTTCCCGGACCTTATCCATGTCATCTTCCTGACCGATATTGGCTGAAAAGGCAACGACCGCGCATTGATATGTTTCGATTAACCATTTTAGGATAACCGATGTATCCAGCCCGCCTGAATACGCCAAGACCACTTTTCGTATCTTGTTACTCACAACTCAAATCTCCTGCTCGCGTTATTTATTATGGGTGATTAGAATATCAAGTATGGCTTTGTGCATATGAAGCTTATTTTCAGATTGGTCCCACACAACCGCATTGGGGCCTTCAAGAATCTCTTCGGTAATTTCTTCTTCGCGATGGGCCGGCAAACAATGCAACACGATAGCATCTTTAGCGGCATGCCTTAAAAGTGCGGTATTGAGCTGGTAAGGGGCAAAGATTTCCTTGCGCGATTCCTGTTCTGCCTCCTGGCCCATACTGGCCCAGACATCGGTATTTACGACATCAGCATTTTTAACGGCCGCGACCGGATCCGTATTAATGATAATCTTCGCATCGGGTTTTTGAAGGGCGTCTTTTATAATCTTTTCATCCGGAAAATGGCCTTGCGGACAGGCCAGATAAAGCTCAAATCCCAGGGTGGCAGCCGCATTGATCCAGGATTGGGCCATATTGTTACCATCCCCTACCCAGGCAATTTTTAGATTTTCATACGTCCGTTTGTGTTCGATGACAGTCAACAAATCACTTAACACCTGGCACGGATGATAGGCATCGGTTAAGGCATTAATCACCGGGATGGCAGAAGAACCCGCAAACTCAACGATCATTTCTTGAGAAAAAGTCCGGATGGCCAAGGCATCCAGATATCTGGAAAGGACTCTGGCGGTATCTTTTATGGGCTCAGCACGTGACATCTGCGTGTCTTTGGAGCTGATAAAAAGCGGGGACCCGCCCAGCTGAACCATAGCCGTCTCAAAGGAGACCCGTGTGCGAGTAGACGGTTTATCGAACAACAGTCCCAGACTTTTTCCGATCAGCGGTCGATCAGTCAGGCCTTTCTTCTGCTTTTGTTTGAGCTCTATTGCCCGTTTAAAAAAGGCCTCGAATTCTTCCTTTTCGAGATCAGCCAGTGTGAGCAAATGCTTGGTCATGGGTCCCCCATAGGTGAACTTCGTTCACAATTGGAATGATGGAAAAATGGAATACTGGAATATTGGGTATTGAATGCATCGAATTGAAAAATATCATGTTTCATGAGATAAACCCATCATGGATCGAAAAAATATTAACTGCGGCTTTAAAAGCTCAGGGTTGGGCAAGACGCCACCACCTTTTGTGTTTTAGCCTGTAAGATATTTACCACTTTGTATTCGAACTGAAGAAAGTAGCTCCAAACAGCAGTTATTTGTTTTTTTTTACCATTATTCCATTATTCCAGCATTCCATTATTCCATTCAGGCGGCATAAAGACATCGTCGTTAACAGCTGCATGCTTTCAGTATATTATAGGAATTCGAAATGCCTATACTATGCGAGCTATAATTTAATGCGCTTTGCGTTCCACATAAGGATTTGAAACGCAATCCGCCTTATCGTCCGGAAGACACGGCTTCAGTTAGGATCGCATCAAGACATTCTATTAACTCATCAATTTCGTCATTGGAAATAACCAGGGGTGGGATAAATCGTAAAATATTGTCCTGGATGCAATTAATCAAAATGCCCTTTTGCATGCACCTGGTAACCACCGGACCACCATCGATT
>JASFGZ010000069.1:0-12924 GCA_050123495.1 Desulfobacterales bacterium | reverse complement strand
ATTGAAAACCTTTTCCTGGTTGGTCTTTTTCTCCATATCGATAAAATCAATGATAATAATGCCGCCGATATCCCGCAGTCGAATTTGATAGGCAATCTCTTTGACGGCTTCAAGATTGGTTTTTAATATCGTCTCTTCCAGGTTATGTTTGCCGACATAGCGGCCGGTGTTGACATCGATGGCAACCAGGGCTTCGGTGTGTTCGATGGTGACATACCCGCCGGATTTTAGCCAGACTTTGCGCTTCAATGCACGCGAAATATCGCCTTCCAGATTGTAGGCGTCAAAAACCGGCTCGGTGCCTTCATATAGCACCACATGATCTTTTAGGCCGGGCATATAGGTGTCCAGAAATGACAAGACGGCATCATAGGTCTGTTTGGAATCGATAACCAGCTTTTCAACTTCATGGATGAGCAGGTCCCGCACTGCACGCAGGCTAACGGATAGCTCTTGATGCAACAGAGACGGGACCGGTGCTTTTTCAAATTTATCGTCGATGTTTTCCCACAGATTCTTTAAAAATGACATTTCAGAGGCCAGCTTATCCATGGGCTCGCCTTCAGCGGCCGTCCGAATAATATATCCGTAATCATTGGTGCGCAAATTCTGAACGGCACTGCGTAAACGCTCCCGCTCGACCTGATCTTCGATCCTGCGGGAAATGCCGATATGGTCCGATTTCGGCATTAATACGAGGAACCGCCCGGGCAGCGAAATATAGGATGATATTCGCGCACCCTTGGTCCCAATGGGGGATTTGGTAACCTGGGCCAGCAATTCCTGGCCTTCTACCAGGAGTTCTTCGATCAGAAAATTGCGCTTATTTTCAAAAAGAGGGGCGTCGGGATCGACTTCATTTTCTGATTCCTCCTCCTCGGAGTCGATCTCAAACATGCGTTCATATTCTTTCAAATCATTGGAATAGACATCATCAACATAGATAAACGCAGCTTGATTGAGACCGATATCCACAAAGGCGGCCTGCATACCGGGCAATACCCGTAAGACTTTACCCTTGTATATGTTCCCGGTGACATCCGAATCATCTCCCCGATCGATATACAGCTCGGAGATGGTTCCGTCTTCCAAATGTGCCACCCGGGTTTCATGTTCCGACACATTAATGACGAGCTGTTTGTACATACGCTTTTCGCCTTAATATTAAGTAAAATTAAACTTCAATAGTTAAATTTCCAAGTCGCTCTCTGATTCGCCCAGCTTCATAATCGTTGCCTGCTTGACCTGCTCTTCACCCAGTTTGAATACGTGGCGCAGGATGTCAAACGGCCGGACGGTTTTTCCCGGTTCGAACCCGAGAGTCAATTTTAACTGTCGTGCGTTCACCAATTCACACCTTTCTACAATAGCCTTTAAATCTATCTTTTTCAACTTTCCTTTTCGACTCATGAGCCGTATCGGTGCCGCTGGCATGTTGTTAAACGCGTTTAATCTGGCTTCATCGAAAAGATCCTCTTTGAGCGCAACGCGGTAGCGAATGCGCTGGTGACTTTTCGCCGGTGTCTTTTTGGGCGCCAGCTGACAATGGGTGATCATAATTCCGGCCGGCAGATGCGCATTTAAACCGTCCATCACCGCCTGCGGCTGTATATGATCGGGTACGGTTACAATAAAGCGCTCTTTTAGGCTTTCGATTCCCACGGGTAGCGGATTATCAAAGGAAACTTTGGGCTTGGGGTGAAACCCTTCTGAAAACTTAACCGCAATATCGGCGCGTTTGAGGGCCCGCAAAAAGATGTTGACCAGCTCAAGATGCCCGAAATATTTGGCCGCGTCTTGCTTGGTATAAAATATACAGAGCTTTTTGTAAGTCGTCTGCTTTTCAGCGTTAGATGGACGGGTCTTGCCAATATTATCGACAAGCGCATGGTGGGTCCGGGGCTCAATTTGTTCAAAGTCACAGACGCCGCACTGGTTGCAGTCATTAACCCGGCAATCCGCCGTATACCCCCCCTGATGTGCGCTTTCCCATTCATCGGTTAAAAATGCTTTGGTCAGCTGGGTGTTGATAAGATCCCAGGGCAACGGCTCACAGACATCTCTGGCGCGGGTGGTATAAAAATCTGGATCAACGCCTTCTTCGTCAAAGGCGCTTTCCCACAAATCGAACCGAAAGTGATCACTCCAGCCGTCAAACTTGCATCCTTTGTTATAGGCCGTCACCAGCACCCGGCCAAGCCTTCGATCGCCGCGGGCCCACACCCCTTCCAGCCAGCTCACTTTCGGGTTCTGCCATTTAAATTGAATGCCGGACAGTTTTAGCTGGTCCTGAACCCGTTTGATGCGGTCTTCGGATTCGGTTAACGATAGCTGGGCCGCCCATTGAAACGGCGTATGGGGTTTGGGGATAAACGTGGCCAGGCTGACATTGATCTGACCCCGGACCCTGGAAGGACGTTTGATTTTGCGCAGTGCTTTGACTAAATCGACCAGCGCCTTCAAATCCTCAGCGGTTTCGGTGGGAAGCCCGATCATAAAATACAGTTTAATGACCTGCCAGCCCAGATCAAAGGCATCTTTAACCGTGGTAAAAATTTCGGTTTCACTGATATTTTTGTTAATTACATCCCGCAGCCGCTGGCTGCCGGCTTCGGGTGCGATGGTAAAACCGGTTTTGCGCACCATCTTGATCAGTCTCATCAGCTCCGGCGTCAGGGTGCCGGCCCTCAAAGACGGCAGCGAAACAGCCACATTTTCCTTCGCAAAACGGGACATCAGGCGCTCCATCAAAGGAACGATACACCCGTAATCGCCGGTGCTTAACGACAGCAGGGAAATGTCTTCATAGCCGGTGGCGCGAACGGATTGATCGCCAAGCGCCAGCAAAGATTCCGGCGACCGCTCCCGCACCGGACGATAGATCATGCCGGCCTGGCAAAAGCGACAGCCCCGGGTGCAGCCCCGGGCAACCTCAAGCCGCAGGCGATCGTGCACGGGTTTGCCGTAAGGCACGATCGGTTTTTCCGGAAAAGGCACCTGATCTAGATCGGCGACAATGGTTCGCGTGACACGGGTATAATCCGGATCACGCGGCACCAGCGTCTGAAAACCACAGGCGTCATATTGCGGCTCAAAAAAAGCCGGGACATAAACGCCTTCAATCCGCGACCAGCGTTTGAGAAGCGCTTCTTTGTCCGGCCGCGTATTCTTATTGCACGCCATCCAGGTTCGGGCCAGTTCCATGATAACGGTCTCGCCGTCTCCGACAATGATGGCATCAAAAAAATCCGCGACCGGTTCCGGATTGCAGGTGCACGGGCCGCCGGCAATGATGATCGGATGGGCGTTATCCCGTTGCGCTGCATAAAACGGGATGCCGGCCAGCTCCAGGATGGTTAACATATTGGTATAATTCAGCTCATAGAGCAGGCTGAACCCGACAATATCAAACCGGTTAAGGGGCTGGCGGGATTCCAAAGTAAACAGCGGCAGTCCCGCAGATCGCAGGCGAGCCGCCATGTCGACACCGGGTGTAAAAACTCTCTCGGCGGCAATGTCCGCATGCTGATTGAGAATGTGATATAAAATCTGCATCCCGAAATGGGAGGTGCCGATCTCATAGAGGTCCGGAAAGGCCAGCGCAAAACGCAGTTTGACACTGTCCGGATCCTTTTTGATCTGATTAATTTCGCCCCCCAGATAACGGCTGGGCTTTTCAACCAGGGGCAAAATGTCTTCGATGGTTTTTATGCGCATGGTTATTGTGAAGTGACTAAAGTGAACTAAAGTTGGAAGTGCCTAAAGTAATGGTATCGCTCGCGCAGCGCAGGCGCTTGCGCCGCGTGGCGCTCCATCTTTTAATTAAAATGATAGAATTCCTCAAATTTAGGCACTTTAGCGCACTCTAGGCATTTTAGGCACTTTTTCCCGGAGTTATGTTACCAGATTTACTGGAAAAATCAAACACTCCCAAATAAGGCGGATTTCGACTTGCTGGCGCCTTTATTTTTGAAGCTTCATGTTTATATTTTAGCAAACAAAATCGTCCTGATTTTCAAACCGACCCGAAAACCAATCGCCCGAAGGACAGCCATGCGCATCAACGGAATGCCGACCGACAAAAAAACAGGTTCCGCCCTTTTTGTTTTCGTATCACTGCTTCTCTTGCTGGCCTTGCCACAACCCGGCTACGGCCTGCAAAGTGAGCGTGAGAGCCCGGTTGTTCGTGCGGTGCGCAAAGTCAGTCCGGCTGTGGTAAATATAAGCTCCTCCTATGAGGTCCGCAAGCGGTCCAATCCTTTCTCCGGCTTCGGTATGAACCCGTTTTTTGAGGAATTTTTCAAAGATTTTTTTGATCCCAGATTCGAACGCCGCCAGCAGAGCACCAGCCTGGGATCCGGTGTGGTTATCGACGGCAAGCGGGGCTTTATCCTGACCAACGCCCATGTGATTGAGCGCGCCGGCAAGATCAAGGTGGTATTGCAGGATGAACGCGAATTTGAAGCCAAAATTGTGGGCGCCGACCCGGATTCGGATTTAGCGGTTTTAAAAATAGACTCGGACCAGCGCCTGCCATCGATCGAAATGGGAAGCAGCGATGACCTGATGATCGGCGAAACCGTGATTGCCATCGGTAATCCCTTCGGTTTTTCGCATACGGTGACCACCGGTGTCATCAGCGCCATCAACCGCAGTATCCGCACCGAAGACAAAGTCTTTCTCGACTTTATCCAGATTGATGCTTCGATTAATCCCGGAAACAGCGGCGGACCGCTGTTAAACATTAACGGCGATCTGATCGGCATTAATACCGCCATCTACGCCAAAGCCCAGGGCATCGGTTTTGCAATACCCATTAATAAGGCTAAAAAAATTATCTCCGACCTGATTCAATTCGGCGAAGTCATCCAGGCCTGGATCGGCATTACGGTGCAAAAGCTGGATGAGGAGCTGGCCCGCTATCTGAACGTTCCCGGCAAAAAGGGCGTCATGGTTCAAACCGTGGAACCCCGGAGCCCGGCCCGCAAAGCCGGACTGCAGGAAGGCGATATTCTTCTGGCAATCGGCAAAAAAAAGATTGCTTCGGTTCGGGAGTACGGGTCGGTCAAAAAAACCTATGCCGCCGGAGACACATTGACGGCCAGAATATGGCGCGATAACAAAATAAAAGCCGTATCCATTAAGACCCGGGTGTTTCCCATGGAGCTGGCCGAGGATCTAGCCTTTCGGTTGATGGGTATTCGCGTCGAGAACTTAACGGAAAGAACGCGCAAACATTTTCGGACTTCTGCCAGGCAGGGTGTCGTCATCTCTGAAATCGACAGCCGCAGCGATTTGGCCAACATCGGCGCCCGACCCGGAGATGTCATCCGGCAAATCGACGACACCGCCATCACCAACAAAGAAGATTTTAAAAAAACGATTGTCAAATACCGGCAAAAAAGATCGGTGGTGATTTTGCTGCAAAGAGCGGATCAGGGGTATTACATCACATTGAAATTATAGGAGATGCTCTGGAGTAGTGGAGTGTTGGAGTTATGGAAAAGCGCAAACTGCGGATGATCTTGGATTTTATTCTGGAGAACGCACGGCCCGGACGTAATTGGTTCTATTCTTAGCACCCCAGTACATGCCGGTATACTGATAGTGACTTCGGGTAGTTGCTGAAATGGAGATGTGACCGTTTGAAAAGCTTATAATAAAATCTCGGTAGTATTCTGTAATACCCCCTGTCCCCTGATCAGCGCTCCAGCACCTTATTTGCCTGCTGTCGAAAACCGGATTAATGTAAAGTCCCCTTTTTTTCGTATGCATCATCAGCGATGCGAGCTCCTCAATGGTGGGCATACGCCAGTTCGAATAACCAGCAAATCTCTCCTGATTTAATTTTTCCACATAGCGTTTCGCTTCTCTGCGCGACAAATCTTTCGAAGATCCCCTTTTTTGCCACATCAGACCCGTTATTCTGTCTGTTATGGTGCTATCGGCGTTAGTAATAAAATCATTGGCAAAATTGCCAGAGGGATTCTGCTCGATATCAAAAAAATGATATTTCAGAAGCATATGTCTGACATCCCGCCTTGAAAGTATCTTCGGCTCTTTGCGCAATGAGATTTTTGGTTTCGGCACCTCTTTGGGAATAGACGCCAATTGGGGAGTTTCAGTCTCTTCCAGTTGTCCACCTTCTGCTTTCAATTGTGCAAGCTCTTGACGTAAGCGCTCAATTTGGGCTTCCTCATCCGCTATCCGCATTTTCTCGGCTTCCAGCTGGGCTTTCAGGCTGGTAGTCTGGTCAGGTTGGCCCGTACTTAAAGGTTTGAGAACAGATTCACCTTTGTATTGGTAGGGATCAACACTTTTCGCATAATCGTTTAAGCGTCTTATTTTATCTGATTTTGCAATTTCTTCCACGGCCTTCTTTACGCCGTCCTCAACTGCTTTTGATGCGGATTTAGATGGATTTTCCGAAAAATCAAAACCGGCCTGGCCCTGTGTGTCACCTATTCCTTCAACCTCTTCTTTTAAAATGATATTTCCGTTAATATCATATACTTTAATCAAATATCTAATTCTGGCTGGATAAACCTGAAATTTGGTAAAGGGGATATCAAAGTCAAATTGCTCTATTCTCGGTTCAAGCACCGCATGTACGGTTATCTTTTTTTCATCAGGAAAAGGCGGTAGGCGGTCTACAAGTTCAACAGAAAGAAAATAATGATCTAGATATAGTTTAAATTGAGAAGCACTTGCCGTTCCTAGATTCGTATAATTCCATTGATCACCCATTTTATATTCAGAAACCTGATAATTCGTCAATTCATCGGAAACATAAAGCCCAATATCAAGTGGAATCTTATCCGCACCTGTGTGTAAAGGGGGATGGGGTACGACAGGAATCGTATGAGCACAGCCTGTGAAGACGGCAGATACAGCCGCCAGGAGTCCTGCAAATATAAAAAATATTCTGCTATATGATTTCATACTTGCTTAACACCTTTTTCTTTATGTCGTTGGCCTGTTGTAAAGAGATCGAATTAATTTTATCCTTTCATTTCAAAGAACGCACCGCTTTTACATGGTTTAGAATGTTTTTGACGTACCAACTCGCAATATCTGAATATTTATAATACCACGCTTCAAGGATAGTTCCCTCTTTAAAATCAACAATCCAAGCTCCTGATAAACGAGGGTAACCTGGGTCACATTTATCAATCGTCCAACACCTGGTCTGTTTATTATCAAATACTGGGGCTATGTGAACACCTCTTTTTACGCTTTTCTCCAGAAGGGATGCCAATTCTTCAACCGTGGGCATTCGCCAGTCTGAATGGCCTGCAAATCGCTTTCTGTTTAGCTGTTTTATATATTTTTTAGCACTGCTGTTGCCTGAAGAGCTTGAAGAACCACTCTTTTGCCACATTAACCCTGTGGCTTCGTCTGTAACCGTGCCATCGTTGTTATCAATTAAGACGTTTTCAAAGGCGCCCTGAGCATTCCTGTGGTAGTCAAAAAAATCGTATCCTATCAACATATCAGTTATTTTCATCGGATTTGAAATCGTCAGCGATTTTTTCCGCAATGATACTCTGGGAGCGGTTACACTTTTGGGGATGGAAGCTAATTTTAGATTTTCACTGCCGGTCGTCTGGATCTCAGTTTCTTGACGTCTACTCTCTTCGAGAGCCTTTTTTTCAAGCTCCAGACGGCGGCGTTCGGCTTCAAGTTTTTTGCGCTTTGCGACCAACGCCTTTATTTGCTCACTCTCTTGACGCTCTTGTTCAAGTTTAGCGGCTTCTGCATCCAGCTGTTTCTTCTCAGCCTCAAGATCAATTTTGGATTGGACCGGTGGTTCCGGGTGCCTTAACACAAATACAAAGTCGCCCTTGTCCAGTCGAGGGTTGTTGATCTTGCCAAACTGGGGATGCTGGGCTTTGCGCGAATAATTGATCACCTTTTCCTGAAGATAAGCGCCCAGTTCCTCACCGGTCACATAACCGTCGCGGTTCAAGTCCGCATAGCCGTCTTTGATCCCCTGAATAAAGACCACCTTAAACACCGATCGATCCGGCACCTTCTCGTTCTCCCGGCCGGCAGTGATAAACTCTCTGACCGGTTCGGTTATTTTCTCCTCGATATAATGTGAGGGCGCGGCGCGCACCATGGTAAAGAGCGCCCCCGAGAAACAGGAGTCAAAGACCATCAGCACATGTTTGGACCGGATGCGCTTGGCCACGGTTTCGATCTGACGCATGTCAATGGCACGCCGCATAAAGCCGATTTCATCCTGGCTGGGTCGCGGCGCATCCACCGGTACAATATAACCTAATTTGGTGCCGTCGGCTTCCTCCAGGGTATGACCGTGCCCGGAAAACCAGAACAGCACGGCCTTGTCTTTGGCCCGGCCCGGCCCGGCAATCAGGCGATTCAAAGCCGTATCCAAACGGTCCCAGCCTGGATCTTCCAACAGCTCAACTTCCCAATCCAGCTGCTTTAAGGTGGCGGCCACCTCGCGGGCATCCGCCACCGGATGGGGCAGCTTGGGCCAGCCTGCACGATAAGCGCCACAACCGACCACCAGGGCGTGGTACCCTGAATACAGCTTGAGCTGCCGGGAAGCGCCTGAAGATGTGTGGGTTTTAACCAGGATGCCTCGAGAAGCAGCGAAGGCGGGAGACGTAACAAAACAAATACACAAGACAGCTAGAAATAGACAGGCACCCAGAGTTTTCGTTTGATGGAAAACCATTTGCCTCTCCTAACCTATGCTATATCAGAAATGGATAGCATTTCTGAAACATAAAAAGGGCTAAAATCTCTGGATGAGATTTCTATACGTTAATCAGATGTCAGGGTCAATCGAAATGTAAAAATATTTGTCCCTAAAAATAGAGGATGATACATTTTTTAACCTCTCTAAAAACCGCAGAAAAATATAAATTTTAGCTAAAGTTCTCTTCGCAGACAGCCGATAAAATAATTGAAAAAGCAGAATTTAATATTTCAGAACTGTTATTAAGATAATCTTCTGAATGAATATAAATTTGAATTAAACTCTGCTCAAGACAACGCCAAACTCTGAGTAATCAGGGGACGGAAAGCCACGGGTCCGCCGGGGGTGGATGGCCGGGTTGCCTGAGGAGGCTGAAAAGCTGGGTGACCCGAAAATGGTGGCTCAGCTTTTTTGCTTCAGCCGCCTGTCTAAAAAGGAGATGAAATGGAACTTTACGGGGGGATTAATTCATACGATAGTTTCCGCTTTGGTTTCGGTTACATCGATACCATTCAAAAACAGAGTGCCGTCACCGCATCGTTCAGCGGGCTGCCTGTTTCCAATCACCGGGATCAGATGGACGACACCACACGGAATGTGCTGCGAATGCGCAAAGCCATGGAGGCGGTCAAGCAATTGATGCCTGCGTCCGGGGAATATAGCGAAATTCAGATCGCCATAGCTGCAAAAGCCACCTCGGCCTCCAGCCTCGACTTAGGCTCCAGCGGGGCTGCTCCAACGCCGACAACCCTGCAGTCCACCGAAGAGGTCAATGCCTCGACGACCGCCTATTCGACCGACCCGCCCCAATGGACCGGCAGTTCGACCTCACAGCCCACAATCAGCGGCGAATATGACGGCTCCGACGGCACCACTACGCTCAGGTTCGAAGTTGCCAGAGGGGGTACCCTCGGTAGGGCCAACATTCAGATAAAAATCTATGATGCCAACAATAACCAAACGGATGTTATAAACGTCGGAAAAAGGGATTCTGCCGGCACACAATATACTTTGAGCAACGGTTTGACCGTAAGCTTCAGTGCCGGCGATATGGCCAAAAACGACACTTTCACCCTGGCCGTTTCTGACAACGTGGACAATGCGGTGAATCCGGACAACCCCTTTAACGGGACGGGCAGCGAGGATCCGAATCTTCAATCTGGTCTCGATGTAACCAGTGGATCCTTTGAAATAAATGGGACCATCATCACGGTTGCAGCGGGTGATTCGATTAACAGCGTGCTCGATACAATTAATTCATCGGACGCCGGCGTGACCGCCACCTTCGACGCCGCTGCCGAAAAGGTATTGCTGACCCAGAACACACCGGGCGCGACCCACGATATTGTCCTTGCAAACGACACGTCCGGATTTCTGGCCGCCACAAAACTCGAGGGCGCGGTGGCAATCCCCGGAGAAGATGGGGCGCTCGTCGATGATACTTCAAGACCTCTGGCAGAAGTGGACGCTTTCGCGGATGTTCAAAGCGGCAGCATCAGCGTCAACGGTGTTTCCATCAACATCGACGTCAATGCGGATACGCTGACCAATATACTCGATCGCATTTCACTCTCAGATGCAGAGGTAACCGCGAGCTACGAAAGCACCTCCCGGGCGGTCTCTCTGGTTTCGAACAACTCCGAAAGTCAGCTGACGCTTGACAGCGGATTGACGAATTTTTTCTCGGCCCTGGAAATAGCAGACGGCACCTATGAGCCGGTAAATGAAACTGTGCAGGTACAGACCGAAGGCATCGATTATGTCAACGCGTCTGATCTTGCGGCTGAATATGCCCAGGCCTACAACACCGAACTGAGCTCCAAGGAAGGTTCAAATCTGAATGTCACGGAAACGCCCGTGACACCCGCGGACGCCAAAATGCTGGGCAAACTGGTCCATATCATGGCCGATTCCATGAATGCCCTGTTCGATGATTCGGCCGTGAACGCTTCGCAGGACTCAGGAACCGAATCGCTCCGAAATGACATTCAAAGTACCATATCGTCATGGTTTGATTCGGATGGACCTCAATTCAACACCGACTTTGGCATTGGCTTTGATTTTGATAAAACCACTGAGGGCGTATTCAAATTCTCCCAGGCCGACCAAAGTCGATTTGAGGCGGCGCTGGCATCCCCGGAAACCGCGCCTTCGGTTCACAAAGCCCTTTTTGGAATCGAATCCGGCGGGCTCTTCAACCAGCTGCATGCCGTCTTGACGGCAGCCGCCACCGGCAGCGAAAGTAAAGCGGATCCGACCGGTCTTTTTGTGGATTTATCCATATAATTTCTAAGGTTTCAGTGTTCAGGTGTCAGGTGTCGGATAACAGATGACAGATGACAGAAGTCAGATGACAGGAAAACGCTCTGCCTTTTGTCTTCTGTCATCTTTTTTTTATGCTCGCGTCAGCCTGTCGCAGATTGTCGTCTGTATCTTCCTGACACCCGAAACCTGAAACCTAAACAAGTCCGCAATCCTCAATTCTTAGCACTTTTATTTGGCCTTCATTGATCTATCTTGCCGACTCGATATGACAATGCTATAAGTAGAATTAGAAAAATACCGATTTAACAAGCTCAGCGGGCAAACGATTAAAGGGGAGTTTCCATGAAACGCACAAAGATATTTAAACTCTTAAAATCTGATCGCCCTGTGGAGCAGGTGCTGATAAAAGGATGGGTTCGCACCCGGCGTGATTCCAAGGGGTTTTCCTTCATCGAAGTCAACGACGGTTCCAGCCTGAAAAACATTCAGGTGGTTGCAGATGAGAAGCTGTCCAACTATGAGGACGTAAAAAAACTGACCACCGGCTCGGCGCTGGCTGTCGGCGGACAGCTCGTCGAATCTAAAGGCGGCGGTCAGAAGTGGGAAATCCTGGCAGACAACGTGGAGCTCATTCACCTGGCGCCGGAAGACTTTCCGTTGCAGAAAAAGCGCCACACCGATGAATTTTTAAGAACCATCGCCCACCTGCGGCCCCGCACGAACAAATACGGGGCGGCCTTTCGCATTCGGTCTGAAATGTCATACGGAATTCACAAATTCTTCCGGGACCGCGGCTTTCGCTATCTGCATGCACCGATTCTGACCGCTTCGGATTGTGAAGGTGCCGGTGAAATGTTTCGGGTGACCACCCTGGACATAAACCATCCACCCCAAAAAGAAGGCAAAGCCGATTACCAGCAGGATTTTTTCGGCAAGGAAGCCAATCTGACCGTTTCCGGGCAACTATCGGCCGAGATGTTTGCCCTGGCCCTGGGGGATGTTTACACCTTCGGACCCACCTTCCGGGCGGAAAATTCAAACACCCGCCGCCATGCCGCCGAGTTCTGGATGGTGGAACCGGAGATGGCCTTCTGTGATCTGGAAGGCAATATGGACCTGGGCGAAGAGCTCGTCCGCGAGATGACCGCCTATGCGATGCAGACGTGCGCGGATGATCTGGCGCTTTTTGGCAAATGGGTGGATAAGACGTTGATGGCAACGCTGGAGAACATCGCCCAATCCGATTATATCCGACTGCCCTACCGGGAGGCGGTGGAAATCTTAAGCCGGTCCGATCAAAAGTTTGAATATGAGATCGGCTTCGGCAAAGATTTGCAGACCGAACATGAACGCTACCTGACCGAACACCATTTTAAAAAACCGGTGATTGTCTATGACTACCCGAAAATCATCAAACCCTTTTACATGCGGGTAAATGATGACGATGAAACCGTGGCAGCCATGGACGTACTGGTCCCCGGCATCGGCGAGATCATTGGCGGCAGCCAGCGTGAGGAGCGCCTGGAGGTGCTGGGTGCCCGCATGGACGAAACAAAAATGGACAAAGCCCCCTACTGGTGGTACCTGGATGCCCGCCGCTTCGGCAGCGTACCCCACAGCGGCTTTGGACTGGGGTTTGAACGCTTTTTGATGATGATCACCGGTATCAGCAACATCCGGGACGTGATTCCTTTTCCGAGAACACCAAACAGCATCGACTTTTAATTCGGCCGGAACCCGGCCGGCAACCCGGAAATGTTTAACGCCTGTACCAATTTAACCAACCGGCGGTTGAAGACCTCCAGCCGCCGGTTGCTTTTGTAAACATTTGACATTTTTGAAGAAAAAAAGATAGAATATAAATAGTAGAATAAACCTTTGCGATCTTTGCGTCTTGAGCGACCCAAGGGAGCGGGTGTGATACAGTA
>JASFGZ010000068.1:0-12950 GCA_050123495.1 Desulfobacterales bacterium | reverse complement strand
TTTTTAAAATCAGGTCAACACAACTGCGTATCGGCCGATTGAGGAACAAGAATTGGCTGAACACGCTATTCAAATATTGGGGTCTCACAAGCCGCAACAGAACAAGGAGAAGAAAAAATGAAAAGGCACAAAATGACCAGAAGGGTATTGTTCGCATTATTTTTCTTGTTCGTGTTCAGCATCTTTGTATCCGCAAGTCAGGCGGATACCGGTATCGCGTTATCCACCGGTCAAACCGTTTACGTGCCCATCTATTCCCATATTTACAGCGGTCTGAAAGGACGGCCCTTTAACCTGGCAGCCACACTCAGCATCCGCAACACCGACCCGAGGCATGCAGTTACACTTGTTTCGGTCAAGTTTTATGATTCCGATGGCAAGCTGGTAAAAGAGTATCTGGATAATCCGGCTGAATTAAAAGCCATGGCATCCACCCGCTATATCCTGACCGAAGCAGATACCGGTGGGGGATCCGGCGCAAACTTTCTGGTCAAATGGAAATCGCAAACAAAAGTCAACCCCCCCTTAATTGAAGGCGTGATGATCGGGACGCGATCCGGGCAGGGAATATCCTTTGTTTCCCGGGGGCAGGTGATTGACGAGTGACGGAGATCATCCATTTTTTCGTACACAGATAATGGATAATCGTTTTGAAATGCTTGGCCTCAGATTCCTTGACAAAATCACCTTAAAACTTTAGATTAATTCATTTTTATCCACATTTATTAAGGAAAGATTAAAAGATATGCAAAATCAATTCTGCAAACTTTTAGTGCATGCGTTTTTAAGTGTGTCTATCCTCTTTAGCATTGCGGCCTGCCGTGAAGCACCACCACCGCCGCCTGAACGCATCCGCGCCATCAAAACCATCACGGTTGCCGAGCAGGCCTCCGGCAAGATGCGACAATTTTCCGGCGTCGTCGAAGCGGCCGACAGCTCCAGTATCAGCTTTGAGGTTTCCGGCAACGTTCGGGAAATACGCGTCGATGTGGGCGACAGGATAAACAAGGGCCAGGTGCTCGCCGTCCTGGACAAACGAACCTACACTCTAAATGTCAAGGCTGCCGAAGCCGAGGTGGGGCGCGCCGAAGTCCAGCTGGCCGATAAGCGCAACGACCTGGACCGTTTCCAGCGAATCAACAAACAGGACCCCGGTGCGGTCAGTCAGGCCGCCCTCGATAATTCTCAAGCCGCCGTAGACGGCGCTCTCAAACAGGTTCAATTCACCAAGTCCCAGCTCAAATTAGCGCAACGCGATCTGGACAAAACCGTCCTGCGGGCACCGTTTGACGGGGTGATTGCCAATCGCTATATCGATGCGTTTAATGAGGTCGTCCGGGGCCAGAAATGTTTTGACACGTTTGAACTTACCGGCATGGAAGTCGCCATCAGTATTCCCGAGGATGCCATCGATGAGATTCATATGGAACAAAAAGGGGACATCCAGTTTGCCGTAATTTCCGACCGCACCTATCACGGCCGGGTGACCGAAATCAGCAAGGTGGCCGGCACCGCCAATGCGTTTCCGATCAAACTTACGGTCGATGATCCGGATGAGCGCATTCGCCCGGGAATGACGGCACGGGTTACCTTGCAGCTTTCCGGCGGTGATCAAAAAGCCGCCTATCTGGTTCCGATATCTGCCATCGCACAGCACGGTGATACCAAAAAGGGTTTTGTCTATATCTACGACGACAAATCATCAACCGTAAAGAGAACACAGATTGAAAGTGGCAGCGTCCGCGGCAATTCTGCCGTCATCTTCAGAGGGGTAAAAGAGGGCGACATTGTCGCTGTGGCCGGCGTCAGTTTTCTGGAGGACGGGCAAAAGGTCAAACTGATGGAGCAGCAGACCGAAAAATCAAATTTTGAAATTAAAAAAGCTGAATAATCGATAGTTTTTAACCACAAAGACACAAAGATCAAAAAGATTAATATCAATTGCGGATTGCAGATTGAAATATCCGATCAGCAACGCATTTAAAATCCGAATTTTTTTTTACTCCATTACTCCAAATTGCTTCTTGCAATCACAAAAGCAAATTTAGGTAACCAAAAAATTTTTTTGATTTAAACGGTAAAGGATTTCCTATATGTCCGCCATCACCAACTTTTCGTTAGGCACGCAAAGACTGACAATGGTTATTATCTTTACCATCATCGTTGGCGGTCTCAGTCAATTTTTTGTTTTTCCGCGCCAGGAAGACCCGCCCATCGTTATCCGTGAAATCGTGGTCAGTGCCTTTTTCCCCGGCATGAAACCGGCCGATATCGAAGAATTGGTCACCCGCAAGCTCGAAGCCCAGATGCGCACCCTGCCGGAGATTGACGACATGTGGTCGGATTCGAAACACGGCCGGGTCATTCTGCATGCGGAAACCCGCGACGAAGTCGAAGATCTTGATTTCGTCTGGCAGCGGGTTCGCAACAAGATGATGGACATAAAACCGCAGTTGCCGACCGGAACCATCGGCCCTTTTGTCAATGACGAGTTCGGGCTTGTGGCGGTTGCCGACATCGCCTTGACGGCGGATGGTTTTTCGATGGCCGAGATGCGCGTCGTGGCGAGGGATATCCGTGACCGTCTTTATGAAACCAATGGGGTGCGCAAAATCGATCTCTACGGTGTCCACCAGGAGCAAGTTTTTTTGGACTTCTCAACCACCCGGCTGGCCCAGTTCGGCATTAGCGGTGAAGAGGTCATCGACACTCTGGTGCGGCAGAATGTGGTGCTGCCGGGCGGTACGTTCGATGCCGCCCAACAGGATGTGATCGTCGAGCCCACCGGCACTTTTCGCAGCATTGAAGACATCGAAAATGTTGAAATCACCATACCGGACACCGAGCAGACCATTCAGCTCAAGGATATCGTGTCGGTTTATCGCGGCTACGAAGATCCGCCTCCAGATATGGCGTATTTCAACGGCAAGCGCACCATTGTTATCAGCGTATCGATCACACCGGGGGTCAACTCGGTGGACTTCGGCCAGCGCTTGACCCGCAAACTTGACGATCTCGAATCACGGCTTCCCATAGGTTATGTATTGGATTATGCCACCTTCCAGCCGGATCTGGTCGAAACCGCCGTGGCCGGCGGGCTCAGCAACGTCTACCAGACCCTGGTCATCGTCCTGGTCGTGGTGATGCTGTTTTTGGGGATCCGCACAGGGTTGATTGTGGGGTCCTTTGTGCCCATGACCATGCTGCTGGGGCTGATCAGCATGCGGTTTTTCGGCATTGAACTCGAGCGCGTCTCAATTGCATCATCGATCATTGCCCTGGGAATGCTGGTGGACAACGGCATTGTCATCGCCGAAGATATCCGATCCCGGCTTGAAAGAGGAGAGGAAAGAAACGCGGCCTGTCTGGCCACCGGAAAGACGCTGGCCATTCCGCTGTTAACCTCGTCCCTGACCACCATTTTTGCATTCCTGCCCATGTTATTGATCGACGGCCAGACCGGTGAGTATGCATTTTCTTTGCCCATGGTGGTGATTTTGCTGCTGCTGTCCTCCTGGTTCCTGTCCATGTACATGACGCCGGCCATGTGTTTCTGGTTTATGAAGGTCAAGCCAACCGCTAAAAACCCCCCACCGGCCTCGGAATCGGCCGAAACGTCCGGCGCTGAAAACGAAATGGATGCCTATTCCGGGCGCTTTTACCGGATCTATCTTAAAATATTGGAAAAAATGCTGCACCTTAGGTTCATCGTTATCGTAGTGGCTGCGAGTGTGATTATTTTCGGCGGATTCCTTGCTTCGCTGCTGGTGCGCGAGTTTTTCGGGCCCAGTTTGCGCAACCAGTTTCTGGTCTATGTCGACCTGCCGGCCGGCTACCGGATCGAGACCACCGATGAAATAGTTCAGAAACTGACCACCTGGCTGGCCGACAAAGAAAAAAATCCGGAGATCACCAGCACGATTGCCTATGTGGGCACCGGCGGGCCCCGCTTTTTTCTGGTGCTCTCACCCCTGGACCCCGATCCCCATGTGGCTTTTGTGGTTGTCAATACCGAATCGCCCGAACCGGTTCCGGAACTGGTCCAGCGTGTGCGCCAGTATTTCATCGATCATATCCCGGAAGCCAACGGCCGGGTGAAGCAAATGTGGATGGGTTCGGAGGAGCCCGGCTTTCTGGAAATCCGCATATACGGCCAGGATCCTGCCTATATTTTTAAAAAAGGCAACCAGCTTGCCGCCCGCTTAAAAGCCATACCGGGCAGCCTGGATGTGCGCAATACATGGGAAAACAAAGTCCTCAAGGCCCATGTCGTCGTTGACCAGGCCCGGGCGCGCCGGGCCGGAGTGACCTCCAGAGAAACCGCCCTGTCGCTAAAGTCACACATGGACGGGCTCAAAGTGACCGAATACCGCGAACTGGATGTTGCCATCCCGGTGCTCGCCCGCTCGGAGACCGAAGAACGCGATGTCCTCAGCGACCTGTGGAACGTTATGGTGCGCTCCCCCAGAGACGGCACCAGTGTGCCGCTGACCCAGATTGCGGACATCCGCGGTCAATGGGATTTTAGCCGCATCGCGCGCCGCAACCAGGCGCGCTGCGTGACGATCGAGGCCAAACATGAATATCTGAAAGCACCCGAGTTATTTGCTGCCGCCAAACCCTTTATCGAGGAGCTGGAACTCAATGAAGACAGCTGGTGGGAAGTTGGCGGAGAGATCGAACGACAGAAAGAAACCATGGAAAAGCTCACCCGCTGGATGCCCCATTGTTTTTTCGGTATCATCGTGCTTCTGGTGTGGCAGTTTAATTCGATTCGAAGGCCCATGATCATCTTTGTCACCATCCCGCTGGCTTTTGTCGGCAGCTTTATCGGACTGCATGTCATGCGCGCGCCCTTTGATTTCTTCGGCATGCTGGGATTGCTCAGCCTTGCCGGGGTGATTATTAACAACGGCATCGTGCTGATTGATAAAATTGACTCCGAACGGGCCACCGGCCGTGAACCCTATGATGCGGTGATCATGGCGGCCGTATCGCGCTTCCGCCCGATTGTAATGACCACCATCACGACCATCCTGGGCGTCATGCCCCTGATCATATCACAGGATGCGCTGTTTTATTCGTTGGCCATAATCCTTGCTTTCGGGCTGGCTGCCGGCACCGTACTCACCCTGGCTGTCGCGCCGGTGCTGTATACGCTCTTTTTCCGGGTGAAGGTGCCGCGTTAGATGAAATTTTCAAAAATCCGCATACCCGTGTATTGTTTTTGGAATGCGGATTGCGGCCATTAAGGGTCCACATTTTGCAGCACATTGCGTTAAAAGATTTGACTGAGTCAACGACCATCCGCACAGCGGGTGGCTTGAATATTACTGCCATAGGCGGTAAAAGACAGGGGCGCGAAGTGCCCCAATCGTTGAAAACAACGCGGTGGAACCGCGTGCGCGTCAATGGCCATACCGCTCTATGAGCGGGATGGCTTGGATTTCCGGCCTCAGGACGGAAAAACAAGCGAACATCAGTTCGCAATCATTGTGTTTGTGATCGGGTGCGCAGCACCCGGTCGGTATACAAACAACCACCCGGTTTGGAAAACCCGATTAAAGCGACAGAAGACAACTCAAATATCACAGGGGGGGGTTATTGTTATGCTATTGAAATCATTCAGCAAACCATTTTTTGGAAAAGATTGTGGCGCTTTTTACAGATTATTTTTTTGTGGTCTGGTCGCAGCGATCTTTTTGACCACCGGATGCACCATGATCGGACCGGATTTTGTAAAACCCGAAGCACCGGTCGAGCAAGAATGGCTCAAAGCCCGTGATGCGGCCATAAAAACCGAAGCTTCAGATTACCGAGATTGGTGGACGGTATTTAATGATCCGGTCCTCAACAGCCTTGTTGAAAGCGCCTACCAGCAAAATCTGCCCCTTCAGATTTCCGGACTTCGAATTCTCCAGGCCCGGGCCCAGTTAGGGGTTGTGGTCGGCAATTTCTATCCCCAGCTGCAACAGGGAAGAGGCGGGGCCGACTATTCGAGCATCAGCGAAAACGCTCCGAATACACTCGGAGCTGATGATTCTTTCTGGCAATACAATGTCGGCTTTGATGCCGCCTGGGAGCTGGACGTCTGGGGCAAATACCGACGCGCCATCGAGTCCGGAGTGGCCAATCTGGAAACATCCATCGCCGGCTACGACGACGTTCTGGTCTCATTAACCGCAGAAGTGGCCCTGACCTACGTTCTGTTACGCACATTTGAAGAACGCTTGGAGATTGCCCGGCAAAATGTGAAAATCCAGGGGCGCTCCCTGGAAATCGCCGAAATCCGCTTCAAAGCCGGTGCGGTCACCGAACTGGATGTTGTGCAGGCCAGATCCCTGTTAAGAGACACCGAAGCATCCATTCCGCGCTTTGAAGCCAACATCCGCCAGACCAAAAACGCACTGGCCATTCTTTTGGGGAAACTGCCGGGTGAAGTCGATGGCATGCTCAGCGGTAACAAGATCATTCCCAAAGTGCCACCGGAGGTGGTTGTGGACATTCCGGCGGAGTTAATGCGACGCCGCCCGGATATTCGGCTGGCCGAATATCAAATTGCCACTCAGACCCCTTTGATCGGCGTGTCCAAAGCCGAGCTATTTCCGGCTTTTCAACTGTTCGGTTCTATTGGCCTGGCTTCGAGTAATGCAAAAAATACCAAAGCCGGCGGCACCAGCGGAAGCAGTTTCAGCGACCTTTTTGAATCGGACAGTCTAGAATTCTTCGGTGGACCTTCATTTACATGGAACCTTTTCAACTATGGCCGCATCAAAAACCAGGTGCGTACGGAAGATGCGCTTCTCCAGCAGCTGATTGTCAACTACGAAGACACCGTGCTCAGGGCTCAGCAGGAGGTGGAAGATTCATTGGTCGGCTTTTTAGGAAGGCAGGAAGAAGCAGGTTATTTGCTCGATAGTGTCGAGGCCTCCCAACGATCGGTGGATCTTTCGATGCTCCAATACAGGGAAGGCCTGATCGACTATCAGCGTGTGCTGGATAGCCAGCGCTTTTTAACCAACGAGCAGGACCTCTGGACGCGAACCCGCGGTGATGTCATTCTCAATCTGGTTTCGCTGTACAAAGCATTGGGTGGCGGCTGGCAGATTCGCGAGGGTAAGGATTTCGTCTCCAAAGATAATGTGGAAGAAATGGAAAAACGCACCGACTGGGGAGATTTGATTCAGCCGAAAGCACTTGAAACACCGGCTACCGCAGAAGAACGCAAGCACTGGCGCCGGCCGGACTGGTAAACCGATCAGCGGTTTTTAAACAGAATATTTCGGAATTGAGATGTGAACTTTGATATCTCAAAGAAGAAAGGAGCACGAAGATGAGGCAAAGGATCATTTGGATGAGTTTAATTGTCCTGACAATCATGGTTGCAGGTCCTGTTCTGGCCCAGGAGGTTATTATATATCCTGCTAAAGGCCAGAGCGAGGATCAGATGGAGCAAGATAAATTCCAGTGTTATTCCTGGGCTAAAAGAGAAACCGGGTTTGATCCCATGGAAATACCCACAGCGACCGCGCCACCTCCGCAAAAGCAGGCTAAGAAAGGGGGGGCAGGACGCGGCGCAATAGGAGGTGCTGCCGCCGGAGCCGCAATAGGTGGCATAACACACGGCAGAAAAGGGGCGGGTCGAGGAGCCCTGATCGGTGCAGGCAGCGGGGCCCTGCTCGGTGGCATGCGAAGAGAGAATCAGAGGAAACAGGAAGAACAAGCACGAAATCAATGGGAACGCGAACAATCCAATGCGTACATGCAGAAGCGAGATAGCTACAACCGCGCTTACAGCGCATGCCTTGAAGGAAGAGGATATACGGTCAAGTGATTTTAGATTTTAGAATTCGGATTTTGGATTGTTGTGCGCTTTGTATACTCATCACACGTTTAAGCGCCGAGAATACAAGATAGGCTAGCGAATGTGTAACATATAAAAGGAGTCAATAATGAATCAGTTAAAAATATTTGGATTAACTATAGCGTTAGTCGGTCTGATAGCCTTTCCAACTTTAGCCGGTGATTTTGACGGTTCCAATCCGTTGATTTGTGCGGTGATGGATATCGTAGAATGTCAGCCCGGCGGTAAATGTCAACAGGTAACAGCCGAGGATGTCGGTATCCCTCACTTTTTGAAAATAAATTTCAAAGAGAAAAAAATCAGCGCCACCCACCCCGATGGAAACAAAAGGAGCACCGAGATCGAGAATTTCGAAAAGATTGACGGCAAGATCATCATCCAGGGGGCAGAAGACGGCATCGAAGGTGTAAGAGATGGCGTGGGCTGGAGTTTGGCCATCGCTGAAGAGACCGGCAAAACGGTGCTAACCGCATCCGGTGACGGAGTGGGCTTTGTGATATTTGGCGCCTGCACGTTGCCGTAGGTAAGGTTGCTCCCTCTACATCCGGGCAATCAAGAGTTTTAAGAAAATCAATATTTTTTGTCCGCGCGGTTGGCATCCTCTCTTTTGTCTGATAAGTACACTATGCGGCCCCTTAAATATTAGAAATCCCGCGACTTATCGTCTTGGAAAACTAACATGACACAGGAATTTGACCCCCAAAAGAGTTACCTCAAAATCAAAGCCCATGAAAAAATGATCGCGTATGTCGGCTTTGAGATCCGATTTGGAGTAGATGACCAGAGCAAGGATGGGGTTATTAAAATATCTTCTTTTCAGCGTCCCTATGGCGGTGGATATATTACGCTCACATTTATTGTGGATACAGAAGACAATAAAGAATTGAAAGGACATTTAAAGCAGCTTTTTAGCAACCTGACCGAGGATTCCTTGAAACCCTATCTGGAAAAAGATATGGAGAAAATTGTCAAGGTCTCTTTGGATTCTTTGGAAGAAATTCCGCAATGGTATATAGAAGAGATCAGTGTCCATTTCAGCAATATTGACGAACGTCTCAATGTATTGATTGAAGAAAAGCTCATTCCGGCGCTGGAATCGAGCCTATCCTTTTCTTTCGATCCGCTGGAATGGTGGCCTGCTGATAAACCCGTTGATATGCCCGACGAAGCATCGCTAATGGAAAAGATATCTTTGAAAACGCTATTTCGAAAATGGTTTAAAGCAAATTAGAGTAAAAGTATGTAAATCAATTATCTGTCACAGTGAGTTAAGATTTGTAGTGCCAAAAACTAAAAGGAGTAATGGAGCAGTGGAGTAATGGAGTAATGATAGGTAAAGGAATAATTTCTGATTTAGTATAAAAATTCCAATACTCCATCTCACCAATACTCCAACACTCCAGTACTCCAGTACTCCAATTTTAAAAGAAGGAGGTTGCATGTCGCTTAAAGTTAACTCGGCTGAGACCCGGCCCGGTGTTTTTACCGTATCTCCGATTGGAAGCCTGGATGCAAATTCGTACATGATTTTAGAAGGAACCGTTGATTCGATTTTGAAAGAATCCCCCGATGTCCTGATCTTTGATATGGAATATTTAGATTATATCAACAGTATGGGCGTCCGGGTTCTATTAAAAGCCAAAAAGGCTCTTGAAAAAGACAACGGCAAAATCATTTTCATGCATCTTCAGCGCCAGATAAAAAAAGTCTTTGAAATTTTAAATGCCTTGCCGACGTTACAAGTATTTTCAAACATCCAGGAGCTGGATGACTATCTGGACACGATGCAGAAGAAAGCCCGCTAGAACTGGGCAAAAAGCCGTTATCTTTTGCACGACAACTGTGTTACCAACCGCTCCTAAGTGCTCGCGTACTTCAATTATAATGAAGTGTTGAAGCAGTGCAGCGATCGAGCGATCTTGATTCTGGATTAAAAACACTGGAGTCTAATTGTGCAGCTGGTCAGCTTGCTTTTAAATCCAAAATATAAATAGCTCCAAGAATTTACACCATGCAATTAGCGAAAGAAGACATAGCTGAACCCAGTGAGTTAAGTTTTGATCGACCGACGGATGATACCCTGCTTGTTCGGTTGAAAGGCAGCTGGACGATCGGGCAAAAACTGCCTTCTGGAGGTGCAGTTCAAAGCCAAATTGAATCCGATGCCGGTCTTAAACGTATTGTCTTTGATACCCAGGAGCTTTCGGGCTGGGATAGCGGTCTGGTTTCTTTTTTAACGAAGATAATTAATCAGTATGCAGATCAAAATATCGCGGTAGACCAGGAGGAACTTCCGGAGGGTGTAAGAAAATTGCTGCACCTTGCCTTTGCAGTTCCGGAAAGAAAGGGCGCACGCAAAGAAGCGGCTCGGGAGTCTTTGTTGACCCGCATCGGTGCAGCCACAATTGGAGTCGGTCAATCATCTGTTGAAACGCTCAATTTTATTGGGGAAGCGTTTGTGGCTTTTCTAAAGTTTTTTGTTGGTCAAGCTCGCTTCCAGCGTTCTGAACTAATACTGACGATTCAGCAATGCGGCGCTCAGGCGTTTCCGATAGTTTCGCTGATCAGTGTTCTGGTGGGCCTGATTCTGGCCTTTATCGGCGCCGTCCAGCTGATGATGTTTGGTGCTCAGGTTTACGTGGCAGACCTGGTGGCGATTGCCATGGTGCGTGTTATGGGGGCGGTCATGGTGGGCGTCATTATGGCAGGACGCACCGGTGCGGCCTTTGCAGCTCAGATCGGAACCATGCAGGTGAATGAAGAAATCGATGCCCTGCAGACCCTGGGCATTTCGCCCATGGAGTTCCTGGTATTGCCCCGCATGCTGGCCTTGATTCTGATGATGCCGCTATTATGCATCTATGCGGATCTGATGGGTATTTTGGGCGGGTTCATTGTGGGGGTCGGCATGCTCGACATCTCGAGCACCCAATACATCAATCAAACCATAAACGCCCTTAACCTGTACCATTTTTCTATCGGGCTTTTTCATGCCCTTGTTTTTGGGGTGCTGGTGGCCCTGGCCGGGTGTCTGCGGGGGATTCAATGCGGCCGCAGTGCCTCGGCCGTTGGGCAGGCAACGACGTCAGCAGTGGTAACGAGTATTGTAACAATTGTTGTCGCTACGGCAATAATTACCATTGTGGCCAATATATTGGGTATTTGATCTCTGTAAGTCTAGTGTTTAGCATTCGGCGTTTAGAATTCAAGGTTCTAGAAGGCGTTCGATTGGTTTTATTGGTCTTATTGGTTGAATTGGTTGTCTTAAACCGAACCAATGTAACAAATTGAACCAATTAAACAAATGTAGCGCTTTCCAACTTGCTGAAACCTGAAACTATTTAAAACAGATAAACATGCCTGAGAACCAAACAGACAAATCGCCCCATATCATCGTTAATGACTTAACGATGGCTTACGGTAGTTTCGTGGTCCAACGGGATCTCACTTTTACGGTTAACCGCGAGGACATTTTCATCATCATGGGGGGCAGTGGTTGCGGCAAGAGCACTTTAATGCGCCATATGGTGGGATTAAAAGCGCCGGCCAAGGGCAAGGTTTTCTATGAAGACATCAGCTTCTGGGAGACCGAACCGGAACAGCGCGATCAAATTATGAAAAACATCGGCATTCTGTATCAGAGCGGTGCCCTGTGGAGCTCGATGACCCTGGCTGAAAACATTACATTACCGTTGGGTGAATATACCGATTTGAGTCCAAATCAAATGCGTGAGATTGCCGCTCTCAAACTCTCCCTGGTTGGTCTGGCCGGGTTTGAGGATTATTATCCATCGGAAATCAGCGGCGGAATGCGCAAACGCGCCGGTCTGGCCAGAGCCATGGCACTGGATCCGGATATCCTTTTTTTTGACGAACCGTCAGCCGGCCTGGATCCCATCAGTGCCAGTTTGTTGGATGAATTGATCCTCGAGCTTCGGGAAAGTCTGGGCGCCACCATCATCGTGGTTACCCATGAACTGGCCAGCATCTTTGCCATCGGAAACAACTCCGTATATCTGGACCCGGATAAAAAAACCATGACTGCCGCCGGTGATCCCAAAAAGCTTCTAGAGGAAACCAAGGATCCGGATCTTCGAAAATTTTTAACGAGGGGGAAAAGCTAAAGGGCAGATGGAGTATTGGAGTGCTGGAGCAATGGCGTAATGGGAAATGCGAAGGAATAAAAATCGCGGGTTTCAAAAGAGGAATTCCAAAAACTGGATAATATTGCTTATAAACTTGAAAATGGATTATTAAAACTTATTGAAAGCATTGAACACAAAAGAGATCAAGGAGAGGGGATTGATCATCTTAGTATGAAAGAGACCAATTCCCTGTATGGTATTGATTAATCCAATACTCCATCACTCCACTACTCCATTACTCCAATTTAAGGATATCTTTTCATGAGCAAACCAGCGAATAAAACAATGATCGGAGCCTTTGTTTTGGGAGCAGTAATACTGGCCGTAGTTGCTATCGTCCTTTTTGGCTCCGGCAGGTTTTTTAAAGACACCGATACATGGGTGGCGTTTTTTCCCGGTTCGGTAAAGGGGCTGAATGTTGGATCGCCGGTTGTATTTAGAGGGGTGCAGATCGGAGAGGTAACCGATATTATCGTCAATTTTAATCCTTCTGATATCTCCGTTAATATTCCGGTAATATTTGAAACCGACCCGTCCCGGTTCAGGAGAGTCGGTCCCGAGGTGATCACCGAGGAAAGAGAAGCCTATATGGCACTGATTTCAAATGGGCTCAGAGCCCAGCTGCAAATGCAAAGTCTGGTCACCGGTCAGCTGATGATCAATGTAGATTTTTTGCCAGATACCCCGGCGAAATTGTATGGTGTGGAAAACGCGGACCTCGGTCCAAATGTCAAACCCTGGTGGGAAATTCCAACGATTCCAACACCGCTGCAGGAACTGGAAAAGGCGATCGGTGAACTTAATATTAAGGAAATTGCGGAGGATGTGAGACGGGCGATGGACGGTATCGCCAAGCTGGCAACTTCGCCTGATTTACATGCAAGTATCGGCGATTTAAGACAGACAATGACCGATGTTCAAAATCTGGTACGTAATATCGA
>JASFGZ010000067.1:0-13020 GCA_050123495.1 Desulfobacterales bacterium | reverse complement strand
CCTTCAGATCATTTTTTAGCATCGTAGAAAAAAGCTCGATGCTGCCCAGTGGATTTCGAATCTCATGTGCGATCCTGACGGCCATCTCGCCCATAGCCGCTAAACGCCCCGTACGGTTTGCGTGTTCCTCTAATGTATTTAAACGCGTAATGTCCCTTATGGATAAAACAGTACCAATTTTTACCTCCGGGGTTGATGTCACCGGTGAAACCGCAAGGCTAAGATGCACCCTATTTTTTCCTTTGCGGTTAAATTGGGTTTTAATTTCGGTGGTTTTTTCGGTTTGTGCCAGGTTTTTAAAAGTCAGTTCTGGTTTTTGAAAATAGTCAGGCTTAAATACACCATCAAAGGTTTTTCCCTGGACGTGGTCCGCTTTAAACCCGGTAATCTGCTCGGCGGCTCGGTTAAAAGTGACAATTTTACCTTCAACATCGAGGGCAATGACACCCGTTGGGATGCTTTCAATAATCGAGCAAAGCTCGCTATTTGCGGCCAATGGATTTTCAGAACTCCGTTCCAACATCGCAGGCATCTCTTTTCTTCTTGCAGGTGTATCTATACAGCAGTTATCATGAAATATTTAATCCGAAGTGGTCATAAAAATTCCTGACGGGGCCCAGGATAGACGGGGATGAATTGAGCAAATATCATGCCACTGACCATTTAGCGGACCTTAAGGCGTGGAAGAAGATGCCATTGTATTTAATTTCAGCACCTTCGACCTCGATACCCCCTCTAAATTCTGTCAATATTTCAGGTGTTCGATGTCACTGCTTTGACGCTAAAAAGTTAATAAAATTGGAATTCTAAAAAAGAAAGCGCCTGAATTGACGGCGCGGCTGAGCAAATGAATATTAAAGGCTTCCGACTTCGCTAAAGCTTCGACGGGGCAAGACGGCGGACAAGCAGGTTTCAGTGTTCAGGAGTCAATCAGGGGTCTTGGTTCTGGGTTCAGAGGTTCAGGCTTAGAACAATCTTGAACGTTGAACCTTTGAACTAGGCAGGGCTCTGCTGTATGCGGTGACGTTTGATTTTTTCCACCAAAGTGGTTCGGTTCAACTGAAGTAGTTTGGCGGCCTTATTTTTAACCCATTTGGTCTTTTCCAGCGACTGAAGAATCAGGGCCTTTTCAAACTCGGTGACTGCGCTGTTCAAACAGATACCATCATCTGAAATTTCAATACCTTGTGGGGTCCTATAACCGTTGGTGCGCGTTAGCTCTACCGGTAAATCTTGCGCCGATAGCTTTCCGGATCCTTTTAAGACGACAAGTCTTTCGATAATATTTCGAAGCTCACGGACATTTCCCGGCCAGGAATAGCCCAGCAATATTTGCATGGCATCCTCGCAGATCCCGTCTAATTGTCTGTTATTTTTGCAGTTGGACATGTCCATGAAGTAAGCCGCCAGATAGGGTATATCAGATTTACGCTCGCGTAAGGAGGGAAGCCCAATTGGAATCACGTAAAGCCGATAAAAAAGATCTTCGCGAAAGTTTCCATTTTGTACTTCCGCGGGAAGATCTCGATGGGTTGCTGCCAGGATTCTAACATCGACTTTCATGGTTTTAGCTCCGCCAACTTGCTCAAATTCGCCCTCTTCTAACACTTTTAAAACTTTGACCTGAAGATCCGGGCTCATGTCTCCGATTTCATCTAAAAATACAGTTCCTCCGTGGGCCAGTTCGAATTTTCCCGATTTGGAGACCGTGGCACCGGTAAATGCCCCGCGCACATGTCCGAACAATTCACTTTCAAGTAAATTTTCAGGAATGGCCCCACAATTAATCGAAATAAATGGTTTATTTCGACGCTTTGATTTTTGATGGATGGCTCGGGCAACCAGGCCTTTGCCGGTTCCGGTCTCACCGGTGATGAGAATGGTACTGTCGCAATCTGCTACTTTTTCAACCAGATGGAAAACCTCCTGCATCTTATGACTGCGGCCAATAATCGCATGCTGCTTATTTTGATCATTTTGACTTACCAGTGCAAAGGAATTGTCTATCAAAGCATCAGGTTCTTTGGCAATGCTTTTGCTGAGGGCTGCGTTTTGCACATTTTGCTCCTTATAGTGATTTGGCAAACATGACATGGCGAAGCTTAAGACGCCGTGTAAGAAAATGGTTATCAATTTTAGGGCAGTAAGCTCGTTAAAGGTGTGAACAAAAGCGCAGTATCTTTTAGCAATATCCATGCCGCCATGACGATGATCTTCAGTCAGAGGGAGGATCCGAGATCGGGGACGCAACCGAAGAGAAAAGTCATTTCAATATGAAGTAACTCAGCGGATCATTCGCCACTATATTTTGTGGGTAAGACCTGGAATCTTTTAAACAAGAGAATCGATAAAAAATCAGAAGCCGTGTATCCGGCGGATTGTCCGCTTGAAAATCGGGCAAAATAAGGGGGTATCTTTTTGCAATTTGCAATAGTGCCTCATTCTCTTCTGCTAAAATTTTCGCAATTTGCAAAATTTGAGTGACGCCTAAGGCAGGATTCAGAGGTCAGGGCGTATAGGTGATAAAAAGACTGATATCATCAAATTCTCTTTTTATTTCGGCCATCATCGATTCGATTGCCTGGGGGCTGATCCGCAGACTTTCCCATGCCGTTTTATCCAGGGCCGGCATCTTATTATCGCCGCCATATCCTAAATTCAACGACCGACAAAGAATATCGGCCAGATGAACAATGGCAGCTTCCAAAGTGAATCGGCCGGCTGAACTGGGCTGATGGTGATGCCGTATCACGCTGCCAAGCTTGGGCGGAAGGTTCCATTTTTCTGCCAGCAGCTTGCCCACGTCAGCATGGGTATAGTCTAGAATTCTCTCCTCGGCGGTGATCATCAGGATATTTTCATTTCTGATGAGATGGCTTATTTGGGTAAATGCCTCCGGCATAAAAATCATTTCTACAATTTTGCCAATATCATGTAAAAGACCGGATACAAACAGTTCTTCAACCTTGTCATACCGCAGGTGATTGCCGAGGACTTTGGCACCCACAGCACAACCCAGGGAATGATCCCATAGCGGTTCCAGCCTGACCTGGCTGGCCTTTTTTCGATTGGGGAAAATGTCAAATACCGAAGTGGTTAAAAGCAGGTTGCGAATGGCATCAAAACCAAGCAATACAATCGCACCTGTAATGGTCGAAATCGGTTGGGGAAATCCATAAAATGATGAATTTACCAGCTTCAAGAGTCGGGCCGCAAGGACCTGATCATCCGTGATGATTCTGGCCAGGTCCCGGGCGGAGGATTGAGGGTCGTTTACGAGTTCCGTTATCTTTAAAACCGTTCTCGGAAGCGTCGGCAGATCCTCTATTCGCGCAATAATTCGGTTCAGATCAGGTGCGTTCATTTCCCTCATCTTGGTCATTTAAACTTTTCTGTAACTGCCTGCCGGCGGCTTTCATAATCTCTGCCATCACCGGATCATCGGCTACATCGGCAAACTTTTCTTTCAATTCTTCTTCGATGGTTTCTTTGGTTTCCATTCGAGCCGCGTCTGCGCCTTGATCGTCTCCCCGGGGCTTGCCTTTGACACCGACCTTTCCCAGCCCCCAGGTTTTAAGCATCCAGATTCGTTTCTTCGTCAGAGTGGTACCTTGCTCCAGCAAAAGCAATTCCTGCTGATTATACACCGGTTCGGCCAAAATCATGCCAGGCTTTAACTCATCCAGGCGTAAAAGGATCATAATAAATTCAATCCTGCTTATTATCAGATAGTTAAGTGTACCTATCGCGCCATATCTTTTAAAGAACCCAAGCCCGGATGGGGCCAGGCTTGGATTTCACCAATGAAATGGAATACACCTTTCCACCGGTAATTGCAACGTTCTCTAAATTTTAATGCAAGCGCTTGATGGTCTTATTTAAAAAAGAATTTTAATTCAATAATTTATGACATTCAAGCCTGCAAAAAAATATTCAAGAAAAAAATTAATCTGCCGATAACCCCTTCAACCCGGTTGGATAAGCCGGATTCAACTGTTATTTTGGAATCGTTCCTATGGGATGCATGCAAACGCTAAAATTCGCTAAAGTTTTTCCGGATAATCCCGATAACAAAATGGTAGCCGGAAGAAAAAGAGGTCTGAAAGGAGGCGGGGTCAGAAATGTGAGACCAGAGACGGCTATCACGAGCGACGAATTTAACAGCATTTTAATAACCTTAACCGGCAGAAACGCCAAACTTTAATACCTAGAATAGGAGAAACAAATCATGGCAACAGACATTACATTAACATCAGGAATGCGAGCAAACCTTTTCAGTTTGCAGCAGACGTCAAATTGGTTGGAGCGGACCCAACAGCGCATGGCCACCGGAAAAAGAGTGAATTCCGCTCTGGATGATCCGATTGCATTTTTTACGGCCCGCGGTCATGAGCAACGCGCCGGTGACCTGGCTGCCCGAAAAGATGAAATGTCAGAGTCTATTCAGACGATTAAAGCGGCTGATATCGGTATCGAATCGATTTTGAATTTAATCGCCAACGCGAAATCTCTGGCCCAATCCGCGCTGTCCGCCGAAACCACCAGTGCAATCAACGTGATGGAGGACATGTACAATGAGGTCATGGGCCAAATTGATTACGTTGCGTCTGACTCCAACTACAAAGGTGTCAACTTGCTGGGCGCCACCGATGTGACCTATGAAGTCAAATTCGACGAAGCCGGTGACTCCAAACTCACCATTTCCGGCTTTGATGCCAACCACGATTCACCGACCCTCGGTATGTCAATAGTTGCGACAGATGACTGGGTCAGCGCCGGCGGGATTGCTAACGCCGATGAGATTAACTCCAGGATTGCGGAAATGGATAATGCCGTCTCATCGCTGAGAGCCGAGGCCAGCAAAATGGCCACCAACCTGAGCATCATCACGGCGCGCCAGGATTTTACCGCGAATATGATCAACACCCTGAAAGATGGCGCTGCTGAACTCGTCAATGCCGACATGAACGAGGAAGGTGCCAACATGCTGATGCTGCAAACGCGACAGGCGCTGGGTACGACCTCACTGAGCCTGGCGGCTCAGGCAGCCCAGTCTGTTCTAAGACTGTTTTAGTCCAGTGAGTCTCAGCTAGATTGTTTGTGGTAATATTCAAGATTCGGGAGGGGGGTGCCCCCCTCCCGAATCAGCTCACTGCAATTCGGTTAATTCCGCCCTTTGCGGTGAAACTCATCTTCTGATCAAAAAGCACTCAACATGGCCTTAAAAATCACACTGAAGCCCCAGGAAAAAATGATCATTGGCGGGGCCGTATTGACCAACGGTTCGCGCTCAAATTGTGATCTGGTCATTGAAAATAAGACTCCGGTCTTACGACAAAACGATATTATGAGTGAGGCCGACGCCGACACCCCCTGCCGGAGGCTCTATTTTGTCATTCAGCTGATGTACATCGATGAAGAAAACATCTCAAAATACACCGATCAGTATTGGAATTTCGTTCAAGACATCGTTCAGGCAGCCCCCAGCATGACACCTATTATTGATGGAATCAGTGAGCACATTTTGCAACAAAAATATTATCAGGCTCTCAAACTCGCCCATAAACTGATTGATTATGAACAGGAGGTAATTAACCGTGTTAACGAATCCTATGCAAGCGTATGAGTCGGTCAACAACTCAACCATGTCCGGTCGCGAACTCGAAGCCGCAGTTCTCACAAAGGCAGCACGTAAACTCAAAGAATGCCAGGATGCCTGGAATGCAGATGATCACAATGCAAAGTTAGATACAGCGCTTAAATTCAATCAACGCATCTGGAGTATTTTTCAGGGCGAGCTTGCCAGAGAAGACAATCCGCTGCCACGTAAGTTAAAGGTCGATCTTCTCAGCTTGAGCGCATTTATTGACCGACGGATTTTTGAAATTATCGCCAATCCATCGCCGGAAAAACTAACGATCATCATAAATATAAATAATAACATCGCTGCTGGCCTCAGAACGCGCCCCTCAAACGATGGCCCAGTGGAATCTGACGGCATGTAACGTTTTTTATCATCTATAGGTGTAGGTACTTACGGTACGATGCCTGCTCCAAGGAATACATCCTTTTTCCCGCGGAGCATGGCATCCCCAACCATCCTCGCTTAACAAAGCCACCATTTATATTTAAAGCCTTTTATCCAGAAGCCATCTCAAAAATAAGATTTTGATCTAAGATCGCGGCGGGGAGGAGTTTCAAACCGGAGGCATACTGTTGTATGTCGAGGATTTGAAACGGGTCACCAACAAAGATATTGGGCCAAAAGACATTTTTGAGATGGTTTCTATTCAATCCCCAGCAGAGATTGTGACTAAATGATGCCTGAAGATAGCCGATGAAGGCATCCGTCAATATTCTGGTTAAGAGCCTCTTTTGGCAGGATAATTGCATCCAATTTATCCTTCCCTGAGCTGATAGATGCTGATACCAGCTTTAATAATATCGGCTGCCGGTATGGATAAGCTTTTAGATTTTTGCCAGAGGGCCTCACAATAACGGTTGACAAATTCAAGAAACCAAAGACACAGCGAACATGCACAATCCCATGCCTATGAATATGAATGCTAAAATTGAAAAAGCGCTTCAGTATCACCAGTCCGGTGATCTGGAACAGGCTGAGGATATTTATAAAGCGCTTCTTCAAGCCAATCCGAATCATCCTGACTTGCTGCATTTGTTTGGGATGCTCGCGCATCAGAAAGATGATGGTGCTAAAGCCCGAACGTTGTTTAGCCGGGCTATCCAAATTAATCCCACCAATCCATTTTATTATATCAGCCTGGGCGATGCGTTAAACGCGCAATCACACCAAAACCAGGCCATTATATGCTACCAAAAAGCAATCGAGACAAAGCCGGAAACTTTTGAAGCCTACATCAAGCTCGGCAGGTTGTATCATAGTCAAGGAAATTTTAATGGGGCTATTCGCTGTTACCAGAAAGCAAATCAACTCAAACCCGATTCTGTTGAGGTTCACTATAGTGCCGGGCTTGCGTATCAAGCGCTGGATAAATTCGATGATGCTATCGCAAGTTATGATGAGGCCATCCGGTTAAACCCAGATTATGTCGAAGCGTATTTTAATTTAGGCGACATCCTGTATGCTCGGGGGCAGATGGAGGCAGCCATTGAAAATTACAGACATGCGTTGCGCTGTCGACCGGAGATGATTGAGGCTCACAATAATCTTGGAAATGCGTTTAAAGCCCAGGGGAACCTGGAAGCTGCCGTTGAAAGTTACCGGCAGGCTGTTCGGCTCAAGCCGGATATCGCTGAAGTTTATTATAATCTGGGCAGTGCGTTGCACCTAAAAGAAGAGTTTGACAATGCCATCACCAATTTCAGACTGGCCCTGCAACACAAACCGCAATATGCCGAAGCATATAATCATCTGGGGCTGGCATATAAAAATCAGGGATACCTCGACCAGGCCGCCGAAAATTTCAGCCAGGCTTTGCGGGTCAACCCGCATCTGGCGGAAGCGCACTGGAATCGATCATTTACGTATCTGCTGAAAGGAAATTTTGAAGACGGTTGGGATGATTATGATTGGCGCTTTCAACAGGCCAAATGGCAAACGTTCTATCCGTATCGCTACAGTGGTCCACGATGGAGTGGCTCAGATTGTGAAGGAAAAACTCTTTTTGTGCATGATGAACAGGGATTAGGAGACACGTTGCAGTTTGTCCGTTATCTTCCCATGGCAAAAGCCCGTTGTGGAAAGATCATATTTGAAACCCGCAAAGAATTGATTGATCTTTTGCAAGGATTCCCGGGGATCGATAAACTCGTCATCCGATCATCCTGGCAGGCGGCAACCGAAAATTGGGATTTTTACATCCCCCTTTTGAGTCTTCCGAAGGTGTTTGGTACAACACTCAAAACGATCCCCAATCATGTCCCTTACCTTTCTGCAGATTCCAAGAAAGTTGAATATTGGAAAAACCGGCTGACGGGCAATGGGTTTAAAGTCGGTATTGTTTGGGCCGGCAGGCCCATGCATGCCGACGACCGCAATCGCTCCTTTGCGCTGAAGCAGTTTTTACCCTTATCCGGGATCCAGGGTATTCAGCTGATTGGATTGCAGAAGGGCGAAGCTGCAAAGCAGGTGAATGATCTAGGCACAGAAACGGGCATTGTCAATCTAGGGGAAGAATTTGAAGATTTCACCGATACGGCAGGTGTCATACAAAATTTGGATCTGGTTATCTCAGTCGATACCGCCGTCGCCCATTTAGCCGGCGCGATGGGCAAAGCCGTTTGGGTGCTGTTGCCGTTTATCCCGGATTGGCGCTGGATAATGGATCGCGATGACAGTCCCTGGTATCCAACCATGCGGCTGTTCCGTCAAAAAGTGCGGAAGGATTGGGAATCGGTATTTCAGCGGATTGAAAAAAAATTAAGAAAGCTGGTAAACTATCCCGTTGAAACGGTTCATAAAAAAACTGGGATTGGCCAATTATTCAAAAATGGATCAGGCAGACGGCACAATATTTGCACCATTACACCTCATCTAAAACCATAGTCTTTTGTAACCCATACCTTTTACGGTTAAAAAATGATTCCCGTTATCATCCCTTTTTATAAAAACAAGGATCAGTTAGAGAAGTGTATTGCGCACCTCAAAAATCAGACCATGCCGGTTGAAATTTTTATTCGGGATAACAGTGAAGATAATATTTTTTTTACGGCCGCAATCAATGAGGGCATCAGAAATTTTTTAAACCAAAATTGCCAATACATAATTATCCTAAACCAGGATATGTATTTGGAATCGATAGCGGTTGAAGAAATGGTTAAATTTATGGATTCCCATCCTCTGTGCGGTATCGGTACCCCCTTACAATTGCATCCGCTAAAGAAAAATTATGTGATTTGTGCCGGAGGCTACGCAGCTTTCCCTTTTGGCACACACCAGCATGGTCCCCTATCATCGTTCGTAGAAGACGCGCCGCTTTATTGGGGCAACGGAGCCTGTATGATTTTAAGGAAAACAATGATTCAAGAGATTGGATTGATGGACAAAAATTTTGTTTTTCTTGGCAGTGATAGCGATTATTGTTTTACCGCCAGGTCAAGAGAGTGGCAGGTATGGAGAATAGTCAACGCCAGAGGCATCCACGAACACGGGGCTTCGGGCGCTGTGGCCAACATGGAAATCACCATCTTGAAATTAAATGACATGATATATTTTGGCAAGAAATGGTTAACGGCTGGTTTATACAAGGAGCTGTCCTACGAAGGGGAAAAGTACTCGCTGGAAAAAATTAATACGATGATGCATCAATTAGAGATATCTAAACTGAACGTATTAACTCAGGCGAGCAACGAATTACAACGAAAATCACTAGGGCACATGGCTCCAGGGGTCTCAGGGACGCAAGATCTATAAAATCCGTGTTTTACTTGAATCTCCTGCTAGCTGTGGCACACAGGCGAACTCCGGCATTGGCTGGCACATGGGACTACGAAAAATGATCATTTCCTTACATCTTCCCAAAACCGCAGGGACAAGTTTTGCAGCGGCTTTGGAAATGCACTTCCAAACGAGATTTTTTCTGGATAATGCTGACCTCCCTATAAATACACCTCAATATGAAAGAAACAAAGCAGCTCTGGAAACAAGCCTTCGTTACACGGATAGCTATTTTTCTGATGTTGAATGCATACACGGACATTTTCTCCCGATTAAGTATCTCCTAATGGGGTACAAGCGCGAGGTCAAATTTGTCACCTGGATGCGGAATCCGGTTGAACGGATTCTATCTCATTACTACTTCTGGAAGAGGACTTATCGCCCCGGTAAGGTACCCAGCCTCCACCAAAAAGTAGTTGAAGAGAATTGGTCCATTGAGCGATTCTGCCTCGGTCCGGAGATCAGGAATTTGTATTGGCAATTTCTATGGGGATTTCCAATCGATTACTTTGATTTTATAGGGATTACGGAGTACTACGAAACTGATTTCGCCTATTTTGTTCAGCACTACTTGCATGATTCCATTGAACCCAAAAGACTGAATGTCAGCAGTAAAGGGCACGGTGCGTACCAAATTGACCGGTCATTTCGAAATGAGATTGAAGCGTTTCATAACCGTGATATTGAATTATACCAAAGCGCTTTGGAAAAGCGGGTAACACAGCGTCGCACCTGACCCATATTCAGCTGTGCTCTGCTCCTGTAAGTGATGGCAAGTACTAGGCTAAGGCGAGTTTTGGTATTTCCTCGTGGGACAGTTCACATTTGTTCATGAGGTGGTGATACATTTCTAAAACGGAGGGTTCAAGCTTCCCGGAGTGATTTTGCCAGGCAGGGTGATGATTCAATCTTCTGTCTACAAATTCGAATATTTCTGAGGTGATCTTTCCACGCCCCAAAAAATTTAATACCCTTTGCGCCTGGGGCCCTAAATCAGAAAGCAATTTCTCAAAGCTGACAAAAATTACCGGTGTATTCCCAATATTGTTTAGAAAATACCGGTTATAATAGAGCCAGAGCTTCATGCCCCAAGCTTCCGGCAATTGATTTCTGCGAGATAATGAACTTGCGACCGCCTGAGGGTGGCGAACGCAGTGAACGACCTTTTCAAGGGTGGGGCAATTAATAATAAAAAAGTCAATTAAAATAGTAGCGCGGGGATCTTTGGCAATATCGCCGTCAAAAATTTTAGAAAACTCTCTGATCATTTTTAACGATGAACAATTTATAACCTGATCCCTTCGGGGAGGGCTGTACCAGCTGCTTGACGTCTCTTTAAAAATTTCTTCGTTAATGTAAACCAACCCGGAGTTCTCAAAATGTCCTTTGGCATTATCTGCTTTAGGCTGAGCCAAAACATGGAAAGTGGTTCCAAGTGCAAGACCACATCGATTTAAAATCCCGGTCACGCAACTCGTCCCGCTGCGATGCATTCCCGTAATAAAAAACATAGTCGCCCTCTTCTAATAAACTAATTCGCCTGATTTCCCGCCATACCACTAAAAAGCATCCCGTATCAAGGTGATGCGCAATGAAAACACCCCTAAAACAGCAACATACATGCCATTTCCAGATATTTTAAAATTTAACATTATTTTAATATGTTAAACAAATGTATGGAAATTCCTTACAGTCGACGAGTCAATTTTATGACACCGAAGCGCCCGGATGACTGCAACTTCGTGCCTTGATTCTGAAATAAACATCCTGGCAATTAACTAGAAACCACCTCAAAAATGCATCTAACGCCCAATAGCTTCGTTGTGAGCCTCCTTAAAATACTCACATACTCCCTTGTATGTTGCGCTTTTGCGTCGGCTCACGCCTTGCTGAGCACCTTCAGTTAAAGGGATCAGATGCGAAGTCCCGTTAACAAGCGGGGCTCTTGGGCGTGATCACCTATTTTTGAGATAGCTTCTAATTTTTCCCTGTTTTTCGATATCTCTGAGAAGTAAGAATTAAAAAAGAAGCGCTCTTTATAATGTACCTTCACACCATGAAAACCGGTACGGTTCTTGCTAAATACTACCTTTTATCTTGTGTAAAATGAGCGCCTTGGGTCAAGCTCTTCTCAATCTGATTCGAAAAAATAAGTCTTTTCTGATCATATTACGGCTTTATCAAACCCCAATTCCTAAAAAAATCGAAATGCGGCAATTTATCGGACATTACCATTCTGACCCAAATCAACGCCAGGTTCAAATAGCGGCGTTATTGGCGGGTGCAATTAAACGCCACCAGAATTACCATCTGTCGGAAGCTGAACAAGCCTATCGCCGAATCCTGCAAATTGAACCGGAGCATCCGGAAGCACTGCATTTATTGGGTGTGATCGCGCATCAAAAGGATAACCATCAGGAGGCCCTTCAGCTGATCTCCAGAGCAATCAAAATTGAACCGCAGAATCCCAGGTTCCACAACAATCTAGGACTTGCTTTCGAAGCGCTTGATCAGACCTCTGATGCCATTCAGAGCTATCAGGAGGCCGTGCGACTCGATCCAAAATATGCGGATGCTTGTAATAATCTGGGCAATGCGCTCAACAAAGAAGGCCAGTTTGATGCGGCCATAGCGATTTTACACAAAGCCATACACCTTATCCCTCAAATGCCGGAAGCCCATCTTAATTTAGCAAATGCACTGGCAGACAAAGGAGATCTCCAGGCCGCTGTTGACCATTATCAACAGGCCATAAATCAGAAGCCCGATTACGATAAAGCCTACAACAACCTGGGTAATGTTTTGAAAGATCTCGGGCAAATTGATGCCGCCATAAAAAACTTTCGGAAAGCGATTGAAATAAAACCCAATTACCCTGGTGCGCTCAACAATCTGGGAAATGCCCTCCGCGCCAAAGATCGCACAGATGATGCCATCAAAATATTTAGACAGGCAATCGACCAATCAGCGGACTCCGCCGAATCTTACTGCCACCTGGGAAATGCATTCAAAGACCAGGGTGAATTTGAGTCAGCCCTTCGTCATTACCGGCAGGCCATTCAGATGAAGCCGGATTTCGCCGAAGCGCATTTTAATGCGTCAATTGTTCATCTGCTTAAAGGAGATTTTTCAAAAGGCTGGAAAGAATACGAATGGCGATTGCAGAGAGAGGAATGGAAAACGATTTGTTGTCGGCGGGCGGACCTCCCCCGCTGGGATGGGGAATCCTTTATCGGCAAACGGCTTTGCGTTTATGATGAGCAAGGGTTCGGCGACACCCTGCAATTCGTTCGCTATCTGCCGCTTGTGAAAACCAGGGGCGGCGAGGTTATTTTCGAAACCCGCAAAGCGCTCATCGGTCTTTTGAATGACTTTCCAGGGATCGATGATCTCGTGGAACGATTATCCTACGATCAGCCGGCCGCCGATGCAGACCTTTATATTTCACTGCTAAGCTTGCCGGGAATTTTTAATACGCGCCTTGAAACCATTCCCCATAATATCCCTTACCTTTCGGCTGAACATGAAAAGGTGAAGTACTGGCGCAGGCGACTGGGTGAAAATGGTTTCAAGGTCGGTGTCGTCTGGGCGGGTCAGCCAAT
>JASFGZ010000066.1:0-13081 GCA_050123495.1 Desulfobacterales bacterium | reverse complement strand
GCCTGCGAGTACCTGGACGCCGGCGAGGCTAAAATCGACCAGAAGGGCGGGTCCTTGCAGGGTACCCTCAAGGGTGAATACGACCCCAACGCAATCCAATTTTTTGCAGTTAACCTGATCTGGAAGTCTTAATTTACGATTGGATTAGTAAATGGCATCCACAACTTTCTAATTTTGGGGGTTTCGGCTATTAAGGGAAAATCGTAAACCATTGCATATATCATCTGGCAAACCAAAATATCTTCGAATCAAAAAAGTTGCGATTGCTCCAACATACACCAACCTTTAACCCGATGAAAAACCTTGTGATATCCATTTCGTATCACAAGTGTAAAAATCTGCTAATTACGTTTCTTTACAAGATTGTATATTAGGTATATACAACCCGCATATCGGCTGAATTGTGTGTGGCGGTTATGAATCTTCAAACAACAATACTGATATCTTAATTTCGATTTTATTCACCAACAGCCCGTTTTATAATCTTATCTTGATCGATCTGGCATGGGCCCCCAACCCCTCAACTTCAGCCAGGCGAATAATGTCAGGGGCTTCACGTCGAAAAGCCTTTTGGGTATAGCGAATCAGGCTGGTCTTTTTAATAAAGTTGTCCACTGATAGAGCCGATGCAAATCGCGCGGTTCCCGCGGTGGGAAGCACATGATTGGGTCCGGCAATGTAATCGCCCACCGGTTCCGGGGAATAATCGCCGACGAAGATGGCCCCGGCGTTGCGTATTTTTCCAACAATTCCAAGCGCATCGTTGATTTGAAGTTCGAGATGCTCTGGTGCGATGCGGTTGGCCATGTCGATGGCGGTACCCAGATTCTTTACGACAATTAGGGCGCCAAATTTGGATAGGGATTTTTCAGCAATATCGGCGCGCGCTATGTGTACGAGCTGCGCTTTTACTTCTTTGGCAACGCTTTTTGCCAATTTATCTGAATCCGTAATTAATACCGCCGATGCCAAAACATCATGCTCGGCCTGGGAAAGAAGATCAGCGGCAATAAATTCAGGCTTGGCACTGTCATCGGCAATAACCAGAACCTCACTGGGTCCGGCAACCATATCGATACCGACCGAGCCGGCCAGAATCTTTTTGGCAAGGGTGACGTAAATATTGCCCGGTCCGACGATGACGTCGACTTTGGGTATGGTTTCGGTTCCATATGCAAGCGCGGCGATGGCCCAGGCACTTCCGACTTTATAGACGCTGTCGGCGCCGGCCTTTTTTGCCGCTACCAGCAGATGTGGGCTCACGCCGCCGCCGCTGGTCGGCGGTGTGGCCATTACGATCTGTTTGACACCCGCAACCCGGGCGGGAATCACGCCCATCAGCACCGAGGACACCAGTGGTGTTTGGCCTGCCCTGGCCCCGGGCACGTAGACCCCGGCGGCAGCGACCGGGTTGATCAGCTGGCCCAGCAAGGTACCGGGTCGATCGGTTTGCATCCAGGATTTGCGCAGCTGCTGCTCATGGAAGCTTTTTATATTCGAAGCCGCGCGATTCAGGGCCCGGGTAAAAGACCGATCGACCTTTTGGGCCGCATCTGAAAACTCCTTTTTGGACACCTGCATCGATTTTATGGTCATGCGCGGTGCATCAAAGCGCCGGGTATAAGAAATGACGGCCTGATCACCTTGCTTGCGGACACGCTCACAGATGCGGGTAACTGCGGCCAAGTCCTCTTTCTGAAATGCAAGACCCCGCTTGATGATTCGCGCAACGCGTTGCTCAGCCGGACGTGACGGGTAATTGTATATTTTCATGCGCATCACCTTCCTATTTAAAATACACCCTACCGGGCGCAGGATACATATAAAGGATTTAGGGTGAATTTGGCAAGCAATAACCGCTAAAGATCTTGACATTGCAATTCAATCCGAATATTGAAATTAAGGATATACGCTGCGATACCTATTCAAGGCTTTATCAGGCCATTATCGTCAATTACGGCAGATCTATAGTGAGTTCTAATTTAATTTAAAAAAGGAGGTGCACATGGACAAGATTTTGAGAATCAACATGGGTGCGGATGGTGGACCGGCGGCTAAAACCGAGCCTTTGGGCGACTATGAGGGCTTTGGCGGCCGGGGTCTGACATCGGCCATCGTCTCAAAGGAGGTTCCGCCGCTATGTCACCCGCTGGGAGAAGATAACAAACTGGTGATCGCTCCGGGGTTGTTAAGCGGCTCGACTGCGGCCATGTCCGGGCGCATATCTGTGGGCTGTAAGAGTCCCCTTACCGGCGGTATCAAGGAAGCCAATTCCGGCGGGCAACCGTCACAGATGCTCGGCAGACTGGGTTATGCGGCTATTGTCTTGGAAGGACAACCTCAAGAAAAGAACCTCTATAAAATATTCATCAACAAAGACGGGGTGGATATCAAGGAAGACAATAGCCTGTGCATGCTGGGCAATTATGATACCGTCGAGAAAATGAAAGCCGAATATGGCGAAAAAATTGGCTGCATCTCCATTGGTCAGGCCGGTGAAATGAAATTAGCCGGAGCTTCGGTTGCTTTTACCGACATGGAGCTCAGACCTACGCGCCATGCGGGTCGCGGTGGTGTCGGCGCTGTGATGGGTGCCAAAGGCGTTAAGGTTATCGTCATCGATGATGCCGGGATGAAAGCCAGAAGTCCCCAGGATCCGGATAAATTCAGGGAAGCCAATAAAGCCTTTGTTGCAGGTCTCAGGAAGCATTCGGTAACGGGTGAAGCGCTTCCAGCTTACGGCACAAACGTTTTAACGAATATCATCAGTGAAGCCGGGGCCTATCCGACCAAAAATTTTCAGCTTGGCCAGTTTGATGGATGCCAGAAAATCAGCGGGGAAACCCAGGCCGAGACCGAAGAGGCCCGCGGCGGCAAAGGTGCGGCAACCCACGGGTGCCATCGGGGATGCGTGATTCGGTGCTCCGGAACCTATTATGACAAAGACGGCCATTATCTAACCAAACAACCCGAATACGAGACCGTCTGGGCCCACGGCGGCAACTGCGGCATCGATGATCTGGAGGCGATCGCCCAGATCGATCGCATGGATGATGATTTCGGACTGGATACCATTGAAATGGGCGCTACGATAGCGGTGGCCATGGAAGCCGGTTTGGCCGAGTTTGGTGATGCACAGGCAGCCATTAATATGGTAAAAGAAGTCGGTAAAGGGACGCCCTTGGGCCGTGTTCTGGGCAGCGGCGCGGCTGTCACAGGCAAAGTGTTCGGCGTTGAGAGGGTGCCGGTTGTCAAAGGTCAGGCGATGCCGGCCTATGATCCCAGATCAGTACAGGGTATCGGCGTAACCTATGCGACGGCGACCATGGGCGCCGATCACACAGCGGGGTACGCAGTGACCGCAAACATCCTGGGGATCGGGGGATCCGTCGACCCCTTGAAACCTGAAGGCCAGATCGAGCTGTCAAGGAACCTGCAGATTGCGACAGCGGCCGTCGATTCGACCGGAATGTGCATATTCATTGCATTTGCTATTTTAGACCAGGAGGACACATTCCAAGCGCTGTTGGATTTGATCAATTCATTTGCCGGGGCGAATCTGACGGCCGATGATGTCAATGACCTCGGGAAGAAAATTCTTAAGATGGAGCGCGAATTTAATGCCACAGCGGGATTTACCGATAAAGATGACCGCTTGCCGGACTACTTCAAAAAAGAGGCACTCCCTCCGCATAACGTCACATTTGCGGTTACGGATGAGGAATTAGACCAGGTTCACAACTATTAATCCGGCGCGTATTCGATTTGTTGCTAGTGGGGAGACCCTTCACGGGTCTCCCCATTTTTCTGAAAAAAGTTTGATAACTCAGATCATATTAAAATTATTATGGAACAGCATACCGTCAATGAAGACCGAAATTCTGGCAGTCCAAATACTGAAATGAATCCATCTCTGCGCATCACAGCAACATCTGCATCCGTTTTTATAAACATGCTTTCAGCAGGTTTTTCAGTCATTGCCAATGCCGGTTGCAGCATAAATGAATTTCTCAGCCAAAGATGCGGAATATCAGAAGCATACATCGATAATCGCATCCAGACAATCTTACTGAACGGCAAAGCCGTGGATGACAGCAAATCTGCCACCCTCCAAGAAGGGGCTACTTTAGCTCTTTCGGCTGCCATGCCGGGAATGGTCGGTTCCACGTTTCGCAAGGGAGGCGTTTTTGCGGAAATGCGAAGCCAGATCTCCCATGTGACAGACTCATTGGCGCAGCAGGATCGGCAGATCCGGCTTAAGCTCAAATTGTTCAATCTGATAGCGAAAGAACTGGGACCGACATTTTTACAGAAAGGTGTTTACCTTGAGGGCGGTCAGTTCCATAGCTTTTTGCAGCGCAGATCGGAAGAATTAAAAGCAGCGAGTCTTCTCATTTCATTAAATGAGGCCAAAACGGACGTGGCAGGACTTTTAGAAATGAACTGGGAAAACAAGCAGGTATTTTTGCAGGTCAATGTTGAACCGGAATCGTAAAAGAATCCGATTTACAAATCCCATATTAAAAAGGCTGCCCCAATTGGCAGCCTTTTTAATTGATTAAACCGCAGGTGCGCCGATATCAATCACACATTTCAAACAAAGCGGCCGCGCCCATGCCACCGCCGATGCACATGGACTCTATGCCGTATTGGACGCCGCGCGCCTGCATGTTGTTGAGCAGGGTGGCGCACAGCTTGGCGCCGGTGCACCCCAGCGGATGCCCCAGCGCAATGGCGCCGCCATGTATATTTACGTTTTGTATATCGATTCCGAGTGTATGCAGGCAATAAACCGCCTGGGAGGCAAAGGCTTCGTTGACTTCAAAAAGGCCGATGTCTTTTAAATCCATTCCGGCCATTTTTAACAGTTTGGGGATGGCCAGCGCCGGCCCGATGCCCATTTCATCCGGCTTGCAGCCCACGGTGGTATAACATTTAAATTTGGCAATCGGTTTGACGCCCAGCGCTTTGACTTTGCCTTCACTCATAATAACGCTGGCGGCAGCCCCGTCAGTCATCTGCGAAGAGTTGCCGGCGGTAACCGATCCGCCGGCGGCAAATACCGGATTCAGGTTGGCCAATCCTTCCAGGGTCGTGTCCTCCCGGATGCCGTCATCAAAATCCTGCAAAAAAGTCTCTTTTCTATAGGTCCCGCCTTCCTGTTGGACGTAACGGGCCGCCGGCGTCGGTACAATCTCTTTAAACAGGTTCTTGTTTTTGGCTTCAGCCGCTTTCATCTGGGATTGGTAGGCAAATTCATCCTGGGATTCCCGTGAAATATTATAGCGATTGGCCACATTTTCAGCAGTAATGCCCATAGAAGCATACAGATCCGCCAGCTTTTTGGTGTATTCCGGATGCGGCCGCGGAAGATTCCCGCCCATGGGAACATAGGTCATAGACTCCAGACCGCCGCCGATGACAATATCCGACCAACCGGCCATGACCCGCAGCGCAGCCTGCGCAATGGCTTCCAGACCGGAAGCGCAAAAGCGGTTCACGGTAGCGCCGGTTACATCCACCGGAAAGCCGGCAATCTGGGAAGCAACGCGCCCGATATTGAGCCCCTGCTCGGCTTCCGGAAAGGAGCAGCCGATCATAATGTCTTCCACATCTTCTTTTTCCAGATGTTCAGTTTTTTCAACAGCTGCGGTCAGAATAAAAGACAGCAGATCCTCCGGCCGGGTATCCTTAAACGCCCCTTTTTTGCGCTTGCACCCCGGGGTTCTTATCGATGTAACGATATAAGCATCTCTCATTTTTATTACCCTCCCTAAATTAACAAGGCTAAGTCGATTCTATTAATATCGCTAAATCCGAAGCACGAAACTCGAAACAATTTCGAATTACCAAATTTCAAATGACCAAAACATTACAACGTTTGAGTATCTGATTGTCTATTTTTTTGGTAATCAGAACATTTGGATTTAGAATTTGTTTCGAATTTCGATATTCGAATTTCGGATTTATGTGTAGTCGAGATGATAACAATTATCGAATACCTATTAACCAATAACTAGTTTCTTAGCGGTTTTCCAGTTGACAGCATATGATCAATACGCGCCAGGGTCTTTTCTTCTTTTAAAAGTTCAATGAAGGCTTGGCGTTCGAGTGACAGGATGACATCTTCTTCGATTTGCGCATTATCGCGCACATCTCCGCCGCTGATAACATAGGCGATCTTTTTCGCCAGAAAAGCATCATATTCAGAAATAAATTTTCCGTTGAGCATGTTGGATATTTCCGCATTCACCATGCCCTGGGCGGCCTGTCCCAATACTTTGATTTTGCGTTTGGGCGGCGGCGTATACCCCTCATCGACCATTTTTAGAACGTCTTTCTTGGCCTCGCCGATAAGATAGTCCCGGTTAAAGATGATGCGATCGCGGGGGCCTAAAAAGCCATTGGCTCTGGCATCCGCGGCCGATGTTGAAACTTTGGCCATGGCGATTGCCATAAAAACCGGCAGGAAAAATTTTGCCAGATCAAGATCCGTTACCGCATCGGGCAACGAACCTAGGAATTTTTTCATGAGATTCAAACAGGCGCCGCCGGCGGGGATCAGCCCCACACCGATTTCCACCTGTCCCATGTACAGCTCTGCATGCGCCACAATCTTGTCCGACGCCAGGCATACCTCACAGCCACCGCCAAGTGTCAAACCATAAGGCGCGCTGACGACCGGAAATGAAGCATATTTGAGATTCTGGAGTCCGTATTGCAAATCTTTGATCATTGTTTCGATGACGTCATATTGGTTGGCCTTTGCGGCAGCGACCACATCGGCCAGATTCGCCCCGGCTGAAAAGGCGCCCGGCATACCGCCGGCCTGATTGCCGATGACCAGTCCGATTCCTTCGCTCTCAACAAATTCTCCGGCCTCATGAAGGGCCTCAATAATTTGCTGATTCAAAGAATTCATTTTCGTGTGAAACTCGAGACACAAGACGCCGTCATCAAGGTCGATCAATGTGGCCGAATCTGAGGTTTTGACAACCTTTTCAGCGGCTTTCAAGGATGCCAGAGAAACGATATTTTTACTCACAATCCGTTCTTTATAATTTTGGGATTCAAAATCGTAGAAAAAAACGGTTCCATTTTGGGTTTTATAAAAAGAAGTGTGCCCGTCTTTGAGCATCTTTTGGATTTTGTCCGGCACATCAAATCCGTCTTTTTCCATACGCGCAACAGAGGCTTCCAGGCCGATGGCATCCCAGGTTTCAAAAGGGCCCATTTCCAGATTGAAGCCCCACTTCATGGCATTGTCAATATCGACGATGGTATCGGAAATTTCCGGAATCCGGTTGGCGGCATAGATCAGATTGCCGGCAACTGCCTTCCAGGCAAAATGGGCGCCCTTGTCTTCACCATACACAATGGCCTGCATTTTTCCCGGCAGGGTCTTGGCTTTCTGAGCGGCCGCCAGGCAGGGCAAATCAGGCGGCAGGGCCTCTGCATATTCAAGCGTCGCCGGGTCAATCACTTTGCGGATTTTCTGCCAGTCAGGCGTAAGCTCGGTTTTATAAAACCCGCTTTGGCTTTTTTTTCCCAGCAGATTCTTTTCGATCATGGTGTTTACAAATTCAGGCAGGACAAAACTTTCACGGTCCTCATCACCTTCGATCATCTCGTAAGTGTTTTTGGCCACATGGGCCAAAGTATCCAGACCCACAATATCGGCTGTTTTAAACATGCCCGTCTTGGGCCGTCCCATAGCCGGACCGAAAAGTGCATCCACCTCCGCAATGCCGATTCCTTCTTCCAGCATCAACTGCATTACTTTCACCATCCCCTGGACCCCGATGCGGTTGCCGACAAAATTGGGGGTATCCTTGGCCCACACAATGCCTTTGCCCAAAATCCGTTCTCCAAAATCTGCGATAAATTCGAGCGTTTCAGGCAGGGTTTCTTCTCCTGGAATAATTTCCAGCAGTTTCATGTACCGCACCGGGTTAAAGAAATGGGTTCCCAGAAATTGTTGCTTAAATCCCTTACTGCGTCCTTTGGACATGGCTTTCAAGGGAATACCGGATGTATTTGTAGAAACAATGGTGTCCTGCTTACGAACCGTCTCGATCCGCTTTAAAAGATCCTGTTTAATCTTTAGGTTTTCAACAACTACCTCAACGATCCAGTCGCAGTCTCCTATCTTTTCAAAATCATCTTCCAGATTGCCAATCGTAATAAGCTCGGCATCGCTGGGAGACATAAAAAGCGCCGGTTGATTCATCAAAGCTGCGTCCAGACCGGCCTTTACGATCCGGTTACGTGCCAGCGGATCATTTTTTTCCGCCTCCTGCAAATCTAGGGGCACAATATCCAGTAATAATGTTTTTATGCCGGCCCCGGCCAGCAGGGCTGCAATACCACCCCCCATAACCCCCGAGCCAATGACGGCAGCAGATTTGATCTTTCTTGGCATGATAACCTCCTCGTCAATAATGAATGTAGATAATGAATGAGTATTCATTCAATTAACAAAGACGCGACTAGCCTGTCAAGCAAAATTCGATAATTTCACAAAATAAGAGGATAAATTAATTGCTATTGATTTCAATTAATTATAATTTAAATTTTTCGAGAATTAAAAAATCGGATATTCAAAATGAATATATCAAGGAAAGGATAAAGACTGAATAAATATTCATTCAGCTATCCTAAAATCAGCAGTTGATCTTCGAAGACAGAGCGCATTTTTTAATGCGCTTTAGTGCGCCGGAAACTGCTTGGGGCCAAACAGTTGTATTTTTTCTGGCTCAGAGCCAGAGGGCGTTGCAGCAGCGGCTTGCGATTCAGTGGGTTTCTCTGCTGGCCCGGATGCCGAAACCTGAACCGATTTTTGGTGCAAGGGCTTGCGGGTTTTGAGCAATTCCGATGGAATAAAAATTTCGTTGCCAACCAGCAGAAATTCAGGATCGATGTCGGGATTGGCCTTCGCTAACGCCTTGAAGTTTCCAACATCTCCGGTGTACCACCCGGCAATAGCCGCCAATTTTTCACCCGGCTGCCGCACCGTATGGGCAAAATAATTTTTCAGATTTTTAGCAGCCACCTTGCGGGGCAAAAGTTCTTTGGTATTCATCATACCCCGAGGGATGTATATCACGTCTCCCAAAATGATTCGATTGGGATTGAGATTCGGATTTGCCTGGGCCAGGGCTTTCCAGTTTTCCAGGTGGCCCGTGTACCACCTGGCAATCAGAGACAGGCTTTCACCCCGCCACCGCACCATGTGCTCGAAATAATCGGGTTGCTGCTTGGCGACATTATCTTCCGAAGAATTCGGGTCCCGGTCCTGGCTTTCGACCGGCGTTTCTTCGTCATCCGAGGATGAAAGTTTGGAACCCATAGCGTTCCATTTTTCTTTAAACCACGTTTTCGAAGCCTCGTATTTTTGATTAACCCCCATATCCTCCATTTTTTGGTTTACGCCGGCACAGCCAAAGAGCATGAAAATCATAAAGGCCCCGATGATGCCGGTTCGAATTTTGTTCCTAACAAGATACCGCATGGGATTGACTCCTTTTATTGCTTTAGTTGCTTTAAATAGGCCAAAGCTGACGCATTCGCAGGGTTGACCTTAATGGCCTGCTCCAGGCTTTTGATGCACTTATCGCGTTCGCCAAGTTGAGCCTGGACCATTGCGAGATTAAACAGGGCTTCATCAAGAAAGTCAGGCGCCAGTTCGACCACCCGAAAATACATTTCCTTTGCCTTGGAATAGTTTTCGGTAACCGCGTAGATGTATCCGAGGTTAAAGAGTATGTCCGCACGGCCCGGATCGAGTTCGGCAACTTTTTGATAGGTTTCAATGGCCTGTGGATAATCGTTATGGCGGACGTAAATGTATCCGAGTTGCGACAGCACCGATATACTGGCAGGATCCACCTCGAGCGCTTTCAACAAATAGGCTTTGGCCACATCAGGATCTTTGAGCATCATATGGGTGGCCAAACCCAGCAAAGCCTCCAAATAAGCAGTCAAAATCTTTTTTCCCGGAGATGGATCTGAGGCCAAAACCTCTTCCAATAGCGCCACCGCCGCAGAATACGCTTTGTTCTGAAGTGCAGTCTTTGCCGCTTTTATTTTATCTTCGGTCGGATTTGTATGCGGCGCCGGTAATTCAATCGAATAGGCCGAGACCGAACGGTCAGATGGCGTAAACGGCAATTTTGTCAAACTAAGGTCAAAGACAAAACCGATGATGACCATAGCGGCCACCAATCCGAACCGCCAAATGTTATGCTGAAATTCAACTGAAATTTTTGGAACGTCAAGCGCAATCGTTTCATTACCGGTGGCCTCATCCTGGATTGGATCATCAGCGAAACCGGCTGGCACGTCACCATAAATCTCAGTTTTCGCAAATAAGGCGTTTTCTTCGGCAGCGAATTCTTGCTTAAAGAGATCTTTAACACAATTTGCAAAATGCCTGGCATTGGGTCGGAAAGAAAGCGCATAAATGCATTCTTCCAAATCGGCAAGCATTTCCCCGCAGCTCTGATAGCGTTCATCCGGTTCCTTGGCCAGGGCATGCTGAACGACCTCATGCAGTCTCGCGGGCAGATCAGGCACCAGACTTTCCAAAGGTTTATAGACCGCATCACGCACTCGAGAATAAATTTGCATGACCTCTCCCTGAAACATCCGCTGACCTGCCAACAGCTCATAGAGAATGATGCCGGTGGAAAAGATATCGGAACGGCAGTCAATTGTTTTGCCGTTGGCCTGTTCCGGGGACATGTAGGCCAGTTTACCTTTAATTAGCCCTTCGTGGGTTGTGCTGTTGTGACTGGCGGCCTTGGCGATGCCAAAATCAATAATTTTCACCTGTCCTTCATAGGTAATAAAAATATTTTGGGGGTTGATATCGCGGTGGATGATATTTAGCGGTTTGCCCTTTAAATCTTTAAGATTATGAGAGTAATCAAGCCCGGCACAAACGCGGGAAATTACGTAGAGGGTGCTTTCCAGATCAATGGGGGCGGCTTTTTCTTTAGCCTTGTAAGTCAGCTTTCGCAGATCCTTGCCGAATAGGTATTCCATGGCGATAAAATATTCGCCATTCAGATTGCCAAAGTCATAAATCTGAACAATATTTTCGTGCTGCAGCAACGCTGCGAGTTTAGCCTCATCGATAAAGGCCTTAACCAGGTTGCCCTCGTCAGAGAGATGCGGCAATATTTTTTTTATGGCAACCTGCTTTTCAAATCCATATTCCCGCGTAACTTTGGCACGATACAATTCGGCCATACCGCCCACAGCGATTTTGTCCAGCAGCTGATACTTGCCGAATTTTTTGGGCTCAAAGTCCGTCATAGGAACGATTCAATCCTGCTTGAAATCTGGTTGTTGTATCGGCAATTGTGGGGGGATACTTAAATGGATTTTTGAGCAATGACGAGAATTTGGGTGGGCCCGGAAGAAATTCCATTTTCCGGGAAATTTTACAAATTGCGCGGTGTCAGCCCGGATCGAATTACCTGCCCAGAGCCTGAACGGGCTGACCGATCAAAACCGCTTCCTCCCTGAGCTTCTCCTTGCGCACGCGGTTGAATTTGTCCTGCACAGCTAAAAAGGCATTCACAATCTCAGGATCGAAATGTTTTCCCTTTAGTTCGATGATCATACTCTTGGCTTTAGCGTGGGAATAGGCTTCTTTGTAGAGCCGTTTGGTTGTCAATGCATCGTAAACATCTGCCAAGGCAATGATTCGGGCGGATAAGGGGATCGCTTCTCCTTTGAGTCCCCGCGGATAGCCGGACCCATCCCATTTTTCATGATGGTTAAAAGCGATTTCCTTTCCCATCGCCAGGAAGGATTTTCCCTCAATCTGCAATTCGATAGCCTTGATCGCATTGCCTCCCATTAACGTGTGGCGTTTAATGATATCAAACTCTTTTTTTGTGAGTTCTCCAGGCTTCAGCAGCAGAGCATCCGGAGTACCGACTTTTCCGATATCATGTAAAATAGAGGATTGGTAAATATCGTCGATATATTGCTGATCGATACGGTCACTAAATTTGGGATTCATGGCGAGTTCTTGTGCAATTATTCTCGCATACTCTCGGATTCTTTCCAGATGGGTGCCCGTGCCTTCGTCCCTGTATTCAGCAAGCTTGGCAAGGCCCAGAATTGTTGCGGTTCGGGCCTCATGAACTTTACGGTAGGATTCCAATAGATCCATTTCCATCTTCTTTTTTTCGGTCCTATCCCGCAGCACGCCCCGATATCCGACGGGCCGGCCGTCTGAATCCTGAAGCAAAGCAACCGAAGCCTCAATATACAATGTCGCGCCATTTATATTAAATTCGCAATCAAAGGCTTTAACCGCTTTGCCGGTGCGCCGGCATTCCAAAAATGTTTCATAGACCCGTCCGGCATTCTCTTCGTCCATAAAATCCCAAACATTCATAAATTTTAGATCTAGCCTGGGGACTCTTAATATTTTGCTCAACGCGTCATTGCTAAAAACGAAATAACCATCAATGTCGACTTCATAATAGCCTTCTTCGATGCTTTCGAGAATGGTTCGGTATTTTTCCTCACTTGCTCTTAAAGCTTCCACAGCTTTTTTACGTTCATTAATTGTAAACTGTACATGCGAACCAAACATCAAAAACAGACAAAAAACGATTAAACGCGGCCAGACTTCGCTGATATTGGGTCCGAATATTTCCTGATAAAAACTGATTTCTTCCGGAGAGAACACGTTTAGAAGAGACTCCAGTGCCCAGTATAAAGCCGCCAGAAAAATTCCGGTCAGAACCATATAATCGGCCATATCAACCCGATTGCGAAAAAGCTTTTTGAATTTATTCATGGAGTCGCTTTCCAAACAAAACAGAAACTCAAAAGCGCCTGTAGAGACCCGGAACCTATCTCAAAAATAGTGGATAAGGGTTCAGGGCAAGGCGTCCCGCGAATTGAAAACGAAGCGCACACGCAGTACGTGAGTATTTCAATTCGCGGGACAACGCAGCCCTGGGCACTTAGACGCATTTTTGGGATGGGTTCTGGAAATATTGACGAATTAGGCCCTCTTTGATAAAATTTTAATCATCAGATTAACAGTATCGTT
>JASFGZ010000065.1:0-13160 GCA_050123495.1 Desulfobacterales bacterium | reverse complement strand
TACCCCTTTGGGCGCAGTGTCTAATTTTTCTGCAACCTTAACACTGGTTAGCTGCTTTTTACCAATGAGGGTAAATACATCCAGTTTAACGGCTGCATGCAGGGTGCCGGTCTTCCAGAAGTACCCGGAAAGTTCGAGCAACTCACCGGGATTCCATTCTCGGTTTGTCATCGTTGCTGTTTCTTACTGAGATTTCGTTTCCGGTGGTCCTTCCCCTTTTGCGATTCGTGCTTTTTTTTCTTCGTCCGGCAGTCGCTCCCAGGCAAGTTCCTCTTTGCTCATGGTCCAAAAGGGTTTGCCGTTTTTCGTTAAACGAACTTTAAATTCAAAAAAATCTCCCTTTTTGACCTTGGACATCATAAATACATCTTTTTCATCGATCTCGGCCCAAGCGCCTTTAATTTTTACCCGATCACCTTTTTTCACGCCGACATCCTCGGGTTTGGCAAACCAGGTCGGACAAATGTGCACATCGATGAGATCTTCCCCATCCTTTACAATCATAATGGTGGCCGGCGACATGCCCTCCATGGGCGGTTCTTCTTTGAATCCGATTACCCAGGCTCTGAATTGCTCAGATTCTTTTACGTCATAGTGGTTGTTATAAGGGCTGCCTAGCTCCCAACCCTTCATATTTTTTTCTTCGGCAGCACATACGGTGCCCACCATGAGACCGGCCGCAAAAATAAGCATTACCAGTCCCATAATATGTCGATACTGTTTTCCCATAGGATCCTCCTTATTAAAACCGGAGTCAACGATTTTTGTTATCAATATTATATCCATCGATATCGTATTTGCAACACCGAAAATCACCTAAGTGATCGTCGGCGGTTTGTATCTTACAATGTTTTGCTGGCCAAGCCGGCGGCTGATCGCATACCCGATACCCCGATTGGCGCCGGTGACCAAAGCCACGCGCTTGTCATGATTAAACAAATTTAATTCCGAGGTTTATCATTTGGTTTTTCATAAAATACAGACGGTTATTCGTCGAAATCAGTCTACAAATCTTTAACGGGTTCAGGCTTCAAGGACTTGTTCGATTGGTTTTATTAGTCTTATGGGTTGAATTGGTTGGCTTAAACCGAACCCATTGAACAAATGAAACCAATTAAACAAATGTAACCTTTGCCAACTTGACCGACACCTATTGAGGAGCAGAACCATTTTAGGAAATGCAGATGCTAAGATGCAGCATATAGCAGTTCTCCTTCTCCGTACACCGCTACCGGATAACAGGCCAGATCAAAAGGATCTCCGTTCCAACCAAGAAAAGACGCCCATTTGCCTTTTTCCAGTGTGCCGAGTCGATCGTCAAGCCCCAGAATTTTCGAGTTTCGGCGCGAAATCAATTCAATGGCCTGTTGCTTTGATAGGCCGCTCCGCATAAACCAGCGGGTTTGCAATAATAACTGGCGCGCAAGGGTTACCGGATGGTCGCTCATGAGACCAAATTCCACCCCGGATTCCAAAAGGTAGCGCACATTGCGCCAATCCCCATGTTTGAGTTCCACTTTATAGGCAAAAGAATCAATTGGACCGTAAATAACCGGAATCTTCCGCCGTTTTAATTCCCGAAAAATTTCCGGCTGGTGAACATCGCCGGCGTGATCGACGGTGACATTAATTTTAAATTCGTCCACCAGCCGCAAAAGTGCGGCGATATCGTCGATTTTATGGACGTGGGCGCGCAGGCGCATTTTGCGACCCAGCAAATCCCGCAGGACTTTATCCTCGGCCGAAAACTGTATGTCTTCCTTTTTACTGCCCCGGGCGCGCCGGTGTTTTTGTATTTTCTGCCGCACCTCATCCAACCGACTGCGCAGCATGGCAACCGCCCCCATACGGGTGGTGGGGCGTTTGCCCTTCCAGGCTTTTGTCTTCATAGGATTAAATCCAAACGCCCCTTTTAAGCCAGCACGGGTAATTAAGGCATCTGTACTGGACCCGGCGTAATTGCGGATCACCGCTGAATGGCCGCCGATGATATTACCGCTGCCCGGCATTACACATGAATACAGCACACCCATTTGCACCGCATCCTGCATGGCTTTGTCGTCCATATGAATCGAATCCAGTGCGTCCGTCAGTGCCAGAATGGAATCCTGATGCTCATTGGCCTCGCCTTCGGTAGCGGGCTCGCCGGAGCGTTCCATGCCAATATGGCTGTGAGGGTCGATAAAGGCCGGCGTCAGTACATTATATTTGCCGATCTGGCGGCCTTTTTTCGATTTTGAAATGGCGGTGATTTTTTTACCATTAAATAGAAGGTAGGCATTAGAAACGACTTTTTTTCCGGTATAGATCGTTTTGGCGAATGTGCAGTTCATCGCATCTCCTCACTGGGGTTCGTTTCAAGGAAACTAAAATCCCAGCATCCGTTTTTCATAAAAGATAAGCGGCTCGTATCCGAATAAAGCGTTTAAATGGTGCAAAAATGCGTGGCGGCCGTTGATTTCCCACAATAATGTAACGGTGGCATTTACCTCTATGTAAAATTGCTCATATTCGTCAAGTGATAAAGAAGCGTCAGCAGTCGGCAAGTCTGCCACGGTTTCGGAAATTAAATTCAGCCACATCTGACTAACCCCCATAATGAAATAAGGCCAGCTCTTTTGGACCGAAGAGGGCCAGTTCGGATCACTGGTATCTTTGACCCGGGGTTTGGTGATCCGGTCCGGATTGTCATACACTTCTGCAATAATCCTCCCCGAATTGGCCATTTTTGTTAACAACGCATTCGATCGTAATATATCAAAGACCTGGAAGGCGGTTTCTGCTGAAGCATAAAAAATAAAGCTGAACTGATGGCCGGTGCCGTCCCGGACTGCCCGGCGGTGAAACCGCCAGAGACGAATACGATCTTGGTATTGTAAAAGAACCGGAGCGATGATTTTATGGGCAATAAGCAAATCCATATGCCAGGCTGGCTCCTCTTCCGGGGGCCAGTGAATCTGAAAGCGGGCAGACCACCAGCCATCAGAAGAAGCGATTTCTGCGGGTGGCGGCTTAATCATTTCGGCTGATTTGCCGGGGCCGGTCGTAGCACAACCCAGGAATACCATCACCAGAACAACGAATGCAGCCCACAGCATCGGGTACGTGTTAATTCGAAACACAATCTCTCTCCCTTGGATGTAAATTAAACGAACAGCTTTATTTCTGAGACAATAATGGTATGTTGCAAAGCCATTATTAAATCCGATTCTAATCGCCTTGCTTGGCTTTGAGTAACGTTTGCCACGTATGCCGTTCTAAAAAGGAGGCGTCCACATTTTGTTCCATTTCTTCAAACATCGCCAGCGGTACCGCAAAGGTCATCAGGTGGTCTTCAAGCAGTTTGCGAATGGAGACGCGGGCTGAAAGATCGGTCAGACCCACAACGGCTCTTTGCCTTTCGGCCTTCGCCTCCTGGTATGGATAGATGCCGATGGTCTGGCAGCCGGCTGCATAAGGCATCATGACGTTTTGATTATCCGGTCGATCGTAATTGGCCAATACCACCAGTGCCGATAGTTGATCAGGATCTGCAAAGAAGATAATCACCCGGGGTGTTTCCTGTTGCGGATCAATATCGGCAAGCGGTTTAAAAATTACATATTCAGCCGGTATGTCGATTATCGGTAGGTTTTCGATAAACTGATCGACCCGCTCCGGGGTCTTGATGTAGCGTTCACCGGAGACAAAATTGTCATAAGACTCTTTTCGTAAAAAGGGTTTGACCTTTTCGGCCGCCTGCCGCCCCTGCTCCCACTGCTCGTTGCCGCAAGAAAGAAAATGGCAAAAACAATCTTTTCCTCCGGGGAAATTAACATACTGATCACCAAAGCCCATACCGACGCCGCCGCCAAAGCAACCGAAGGTTTTGCGATCACAGGCAGCGGCCTTGCCCTTGGCTGCACTGGCTGCCAGCCACATGATGCAGCCCCATTTTCCTTGCTGAAACTGCATGGCTTCTGCGGGTTTTTGATCGGACCAGATCAATGCGACCGGTTGATAAGTAAGAGAAATAGCATTCGTAATTTTGCTCTCCACCTTAAACCTCCTTTTAAGTTCGCTTGAAGCGTTCTAATTGGATGGTAACGAGATTAACAGGGTCCGGGCATTGCAATTGAATCGAATCTCCTTCCCACCAGGGCAGACTGCCGCCGAATTGAAACGTTTGCAGGCTGGGGAAAATGTCATGGTAAAACCAGCCGCATAAACCTGCCGGATTGTGGCAGCTGATCTCAATACTTTCGCCCTCATTATGACCGGCACTGCATTCGCCTTTTACACCTACGATAGTGGCTTTTACTTCATAGCCTATTTTGGGGTCATGCGCCATTTTCATTCCTCCTTCTGAGACCAGTTGAAGTAAAGTTAAAGTAAATAAGTTAAAAAAAAATTTCATTTCACATAAGGAATTTTATCAGACGCGACTTCAGCCAGCGCTTTGCGGTCTTTGGGCAGTTCCATCCGCCGCAGATCATCCGGCAGCCGGGATGAATCTCCCAGACGTCCAACAGCGACAGCGGCAATCACCTCATAGTCTTCCTTGGGAATTCCGAGCACCTCATAAGATCTTTCCAGATGGAATCCTGCCATGGCATGGGCATAAAGACCCAGCTTGCGGGCCTGCAATGCCAATGACATCCAGGCCGCACCGGCATCAAATTTGGCGTGACGATTATCGGTCCCGCCTTTTATAAATTTCCGTCGCGCCACGACAAACATCAACAGCGGTGCGCTGGCAGCCCAACGTTGATTTTTATCAACCAGAAGCGATGTAAATATTTTTCGCTGTTCATGTTCGGTGGCATACAGAAAAAGCCAGGGTTGTTCATTAAAACATGACGGGGCCCATCGCGCTGCTTCAAAAAGCGTCTTGATCTGGTGCTCGGGAATAGGTTCATCCAGAAACGCCCGGGGCGACCAGCGGTCGAGAAACATACTGTCGACCTGCGTTTCCGGTACCCGCGGATTTGCAGATAGTTTGCGCATCATGCCACCTTTTTTATATGTAATTATCTTTCATCACCGCTTCCAGAGGCCTTAATTTTATGGATTCCGGTGTATCGGATTCGATATAAAGAACATATTCATCAAAAATACCGCCCAGCAAAATGTCGATCCTGCGGGTTCGTTCGATAAAGATCCCGTTTTTATCGTAGACGATATCGCCCTTATCGTCTTTTATGAGGGTTATGGCAAATAAATCCTGTTTGCCTACCTTGACAGAAAACCGCTCGCCCACTTTGAAGCTGCTGTCATTTAGTTGATTTTTATGAATAAATATTCCTTTGCGATCGGGATCGTAATTCGCAACAGGTAACCCGGCAACGTCCTTCTCAGATACCATTGAACCCTCCCATTATCGGAAATGCGATCTTGCGGTCCAAATCCTAGAAATAATCGCATCCCTTATCACGAACCGATTGAATTATCCATAAGAAAGGCCCATCCGGCGGGAATGGCCAGCCACCCCTCAAAACTGTAAAACGCTATAATAAAGGGAAGTGTTTCGTCGGCGCACTATCAGAAATAGCAAATCCCCGCCGGTGGAGGCCAACTAAATTTGACAGGCAACCGGCCATCATTTAAAATTTTAAGTATGACCATCCACAAATCTAAGGCGTTCTGGATTGCCGGCAGTATTTTTACCTTGGCGTTTGCAGTCCTTTTCATCATTCGATTGGGAATATTGCAAAGATTTTTATCCCAACCTCGAACCCTCTCCATTGAATCCATTAATGCGGTCTCTGAGCGCGACACCTGGATGAATATTTTCCAAAACGAACGTAAAATCGGCTTTTCCCACACTCGATTTTATGAGGATACAACCGGATATGGCCTGACTGAAGCGGTTTATATGCGCATAAATACAATGGGCATGATTCAGGATATCAACCTGAATACCAAAAGCCACCTTAATACCGATTTTACCCTTCAGGAGCTTGATTTTGAAATCAGTTCAGGCCGATTTCACTTTGTCGTCCGGGGCACCGTTGTCGGAAATACACTGCATGTGACCACCGAAAGTGCCGGTTCCAGCCGTAGTCTGGATATTCCGATCAAAGATAAGCCCTACCTGTTCAGCGGAATTATGGATGCGATTGCGGCCACCGATCTGAAGCCCGGTGAAAAATATGTTTTCAATATATTCGATCCGGGCACTATGGGCCAGGCCGATGTGATTGCGGAGGTTATCGGCGAGGAACTCGTGGATATCAGGGGATTCAATCAGCCGGCCACAAAAATTTCTCTGAATTTTAAAGGTGTAACTCAGCTGGCTTGGATTGGAAAAGAAGGTGACATTCTGAAGGAAAAAGGGGTGCTGGGGATCAGTTTGCTAAAAACGGACCGCAAGGATGCCCTTGCCGGGTTTGCCATTGAATCGAGCCAGGACCTTACGAAGATTGCCTCGGTTGCCTCAAACACTAAGCTTGAAAACGTCGAAGCGCTTGATGTACTGAAGGTTAAAATTCAGGGGATATCATCCCAAAATATAAAGCTTCAGGGCGGCAGGCAAACATTTAAGAAACCGGTTCTGACGGTTCGCAAAGAAAGGCTGTCAAATCTGGCCGTTGCGCTAGAGCCTGAAAATCTGGCGCCATTGGAAAAAATATTTTTAAAGCCCGGTCCGTTTATCCAGTCCGACCATCAAAAAATCCGGGCTCTGGCACAGGAAATTCTAAAAGATGAGGCCAATGCCCCGCCGTTAACCAGGGCCAAAAAACTGCTGGATTGGGTGCACACCCATATTGAAAAACGGCCGGTCCTGTCTCTGCCTGACGCGCTTTCAACGCTTGAAAATCGTGTGGGCGACTGTAATGAACATGCCGTATTGCTGGCCGCATTGGCACGAGCAGCCGGAATTCCCACCCGGATTGAAGCCGGCCTGGTGTATTTAAAGGGCCGATTTTACTATCATGCCTGGAATCTTATGTATCTCGGGCAGTGGATCACCGCCGACTCGCTTTTCGGTCAGCTGCCGGCCGACGTCAGCCACCTGCGTTTTACAACCGGCTCTCCTAAACAGCAGCTGGATTTGATGAGTGTCATCGGCAAGGTACAGTTAACGATACTAAATTAGTCGGTTGCCAGTGGTCCGTTGTCCGTTGTAAACTGTAAAAAAACCGCCATTGGGATTCGTTATTTTCTACGGACAACGGACGACAAACAACGAACCATTTCGCGCTTTTACAACTTAAACAAAGTCACCCGGAATTGTGCTATAATATATGAATTAATTTAAAATTTAACATTATGATCGAACTAAAAGACCTGACAAAAAAATACGGTGAATTCCAGGCAGTGAATGATCTGAACCTTTCCGTTAATAAAGGCGAGGTTTTTGGATTTATCGGCCCTAACGGCGCCGGCAAGACCACGACAATCAAAATGATGGGTGGGATTCTTGAACCGACGAACGGCACGGTGAACATTGCTGGCATAAGCATGCAGGCAGAACCGGAAAAGGCCAAAAGTAAAATCGGTTTTATTCCAGATCGCCCGTACCTGTATGAAAAACTCACCGGTATGGAATTTTTAAGATTCACCGCTGATCTCTACGGGGTTTCCGAAGAAATATTTCAGGCAGCCGCTTTTAAAGTACTTAAAAATTTTTCCCTGGCCGACTGGGCTCATGAACTGGTCGAGTCCTATTCCCACGGCATGAAGCAACGGCTTATCATGTCGGCAGCCCTCCTGCACGATCCGGAAGTGATCATCGTCGACGAACCCATGGTAGGACTCGATCCGGCAGCCATTATCATGGTTAAAGATCTTTTTAGAAAGCTCGCCCAGCAGGGCGTCACCATTTTCATGTCAACGCATACCCTTAAAGTTGCCGAAGATACCTGCGACCGTATCGGAGTAATTCATAAGGGAAATTTAATCGCCTTGGGGACAACCTCCGAGCTGCAACGCGAGGCCAATGTCACCGAAGCCGACCTCGAACGGGTCTTTTTGAGCCTGACAAATAATGCTGCCTGAAGATCGGATAATTTACTGTTTTTATTAGAGTTCACCGCAGAGACGCAGAGTTCGCAGAGGGTATTTTTCTTATTTCTTTTCGGTGAGAGGCCGAAAAGAAATAAACCAACGCCCTTCGGGCGGGTTCAATTTTTTAGCCGTTTGGTAAAAAAACATAATGCCGCCACTATTGCCCGAGGTTTCTTTTAGAACAATAATCCTGCTGTGAAGCGACTGAGGATTTTCATTTGTCGGAGGCCGACATTTAAATTATAGGATCCGATCGGTCATCCCGCTGTTAGCGGGGCGTCTCAGCGACAAATGAAAAAAATTAATCTTTGCGAACTCTGCGCCTCTGCGGTGAGCATAAAAAATTATTAAGATGAACGAAGTTCTGACCTTACTAAAACCCCGAGTTTGGCCGCTTAGACGGCGGGGCCTATCCAGGGTCAACGGTAAAAGCGGTGCGCGTTTCCTTTTGCTCGGTGCCATCGGTTTGCTTTTCTGGTGTGGCATATTTGCGATTTCCTGGCGGGTTCTCATTTATTTCAAAGGTATTGAGGATATTGGCGACATCCTGGGCTATAAGCTCTTATCCATGATGCTGGTTGTGTCTTTTGCCCTGCTTCTTTTCAGCAGCATTCTGACATCTCTTTCCAAGCTCTATCTCTCCCGCGATCTTTTATTGGTGCACTCCATGCCGGTTTCCAGCTACAAGATTTTTATTACCCGATGGATCGACAGCACCATCGATAGCGCCTGGATGGTCATCATTTACACCCTGCCGGTCTTCGTGTCTTACGGCATCGTTTACCAAACCGGCGTCTTTTACTATGTTAACACGATGATATCGATGACGTGCCTGGCGGTAATCGCTTCGGCGATCAGCACGCTAATGGTGATGGCCGCCGTCATATTTATACCGGCCAGCCGGATGAAAAGTGTATTTATTCTTATCGGAATTCTATTTTTTGTGGTAATCTATCTGGCGATTCGCCTTTCACAGCCGGAATTGCTGGTTGATCCGGAAGTGTTTGACACCGTTTTGGTCTATATTACCTCCCTGCAGACCCCGTCATCACCATTTCTGCCAAGTAGCTGGACCTATGACAGCATTCGGTCCGCTCTTTCCGGCTCAATCAGCAGTAGTTTGTTTTTCACGGCACTGTCCTTGAGTTTTGCCGGGATGATCGTAATCGCCATGACTTTTCTTTCAGATGCCATTTACTTTAAAGGATTCTCAAAAACCCAGAACGCTCCGGCCCGTCTGTTCAAAAACAATGTGGTCAGTGACAAAATTTTTAATTTCCTGCCGGGCCCCATAAAATCCTTTACGGTCAAAGAGGTCAAAACGTTCCTCCGCGATCAGACCCAGTGGACCCAAATTTTTTTAATTGCCGCCCTGGTTGTGATTTACGTTTATAATTTCAAGGTACTGCCCCTTGAAAAATCGCCGATCAAAACCGTGTATCTTCAGAACCTATTTTCATTTTTGAATATGGGTCTGGCGTTGTTTGTTCTGACAGCGGTGACAGCCCGGTTTGCCTATCCGGCGGTCAGTCTGGAAAAAGAGGCCTTCTGGTTGGTCAAAACCTCCCCGCTATCCATACGAACGTTTTTATGGATAAAATTTTTTATCTATTATTTGCCGCTGCTGATCTTAACCGAAGTTCTGATCGTTGCAACCAACATTCTGCTTCAGGTCACCCCCTTTATGATGACCCTTTCAACCCTCACGGTTTTTTTTATTGTTCCCGGTATCGTCGCCATGGGTGTCGGCCTGGGAGCCGCCTACCCGGATTTCAAGGCCGAAAATCCAACCCAGACGATAACCAGTTTCGGAGGACTGGTCTTTATGATCGCCTGCGCCGGATACATCGGCCTGGTGGTCATCATAGAAGCCGGTCCGGTTTATCATCTTTTTATGGCCGACATCGGCAACCAAATAATCACCGTTTCAGCCTGGATATGGATCGTCGGCTCATTTAGCCTGGTGTTGGCTCTAAGCCTGCTGGCGATTGCCCTGCCGATGCGCTTTGGTGAAAAGCGCCTATCCGAATTGCCAACCTGAGCCCTTTCAACCGGTATAAATCCCCTTGTTCAATTTTTATCTTGACATATAGAATGTATACATTTATATTTACATTGACATTTACATTTTAACTCGTTAAGGTTTCAGGTGTCCGCCAGCTCGTAAACGTTGCATTTGTCTAATTGGTTTAATTCGTTCCATTGGTTCGGTTTCAGCCAACCAATTCAACCAATAAGACCAATAAAACGAATCGAACAATTTCTTGAACCCTGAACGCTTGAACCGTTGAATCCTGAACCTTAGAAACCGAAACCTTGCATCGGAGGCCCCATGCAACCCCAGCTGACACCGAAACAGCAGCGTTTTCTGGATTATCTCCAGCGGGAAATCACCAAAACCGGGCTGTGCCCCAGCCTGCGCCAGGCTGCCGCAGATCTGGGAGTCAGCCATGCCGCCATTGCCCAGATTCTCCGCGTGCTTGAAGAAAAAGGCTATGTAAAACGGGAGGGGCGTTACAGCCGCAAAGTTTATCTGTTAAATCGTGCCCGCGAGGCAGCGGCTTTGCAACGCTGGCGCGAAATTCCGATTATCGGCCGGGTTACCGCCGGCCTGCCCATGTATGCCCAGACGGAGTGGGACGGCAGTATCGTTCTGGATGCCGCCGTTTACCGCAGTCAAAACCTTTTCGCCCTGCGCGTCAAAGGCGATTCGATGAAGGATGCCGGCATCCTCAGCGGCGACCTGGCAATCTGTGAACCGCGCCAGTACGCCCAAAACGGCGAGATCGTCGTGGCGCTTGTCAACAGCGAAGAAGCAACCGTTAAACGCTTTTTTTTGCATGAAGACCACATCGAACTGCGCCCGGAAAATACCGCCTACGCCCCCATGCGCTACGCCTTCGGCGAAGTCCTGGTTCAGGGCAAGGTCATCGGCATCCACCGCGGACCGGAAGCAATAAAATGAGCACGCTGCGCGTTTGAGGAGCGGTCCTGCGGACCTTTAAGACGACGTAGAAAACAAAAATGCAAACCGAACAAATTAAAACCGCCTGCCGCCTCTGGATCGGCACCAGCGGCTATTCGTACACGGAGTGGCTCAACGCCGGGTTTTACCCGCCGGGCACCCGCTCCGGCCAGATGCTGCCGCTTTACGCCCGGACTTTTCCGATTACCGAGTTGAACTTCACCTGGTACCAGATGCCAAAAGCGGCTTCCATCGAACGCATGCGCCAGCACGCGCCGCCCGGGTTTCGGTTTGCCGCCAAACTGACCCGCACCTTAACCCATGAGGTGGACCCCGACCAGTGGCGGGGACTGGTCTCTCAATACCGGGACGGCATGGCACCGCTCACCCAGACCCGGCAGCTGACGGCGGTGTTGCTTCAGTTTCCGCCGAGCTTTTCCCGGGCCCCGAAAAACCGCCACTACCTGGCCGCCCTTCTGGACGAACTGGACGGATTGCCCCTCGCGGTGGAATTTCGCCATGCCTCCTGGGCCTCAGACAGAGTTTTTGCCGAACTGGAGCGCCGCCGCACCACCCTGGTGGCCGTCGATGAACCGAATCTGCCGGGTTTGTTTCCGCAGCTGGATATCGTCACCAATCCGGATCTTTTCTATATTCGGTTTCACGGCCGCAACCTCAAAGGCTGGCGCTCAGGCAATATGCAAATACAGTTCGACTACGACTACAGTGATGATGAGTTGTGCGAATGGACCGACAAAATCATCACCCCGATGACCCGGCAGGCCGGGAAAGGAGTGATTTTTTTCAACAACCACGTCCGCGCCCAGGCACCCAAAAATGCCCGGCGCCTGATCAGCCAGTTGATCGAAAGAGGTCTTTTGTGAGTGCCTAAAATGATTAAAGTGCGCTAAAGTGCCTAAAGTTATGGTGTCGCTTCGCTCCATCTTTTTAAATTAAATGGCAGAATTCCTTAACTTTAGGCACTTTAGTTCACTTCCAACTTTAGTCACTTGCTTCAGCAGACGGGCTGGTTTTAGAAATCCCGGTCTAACGCTGACGACTTCGTCATTTGAAAGTAAAAGATGAATCGTTCGATTATCCATTTAAATGTGGCCGATTTCGCCGTGGCGGTGGAACGGGCGGTCGATCACCGACTCAACGAACGTCCGGTGATCATCGCACCCGAAGGCGCCGCCCGGGCCGCTGTTTACGACATGAGCAACGAGGCTTACATGACCGGTATTCGCAAGGGTATGGCCCTGCGCCGGGCCGTGCGCCTCTGCCGGGATGTTCAAATCCTGCCGCCCCATCCGGACCGCTATGAGCTAGCCATGCGCGATGTGCTCAAGCGCGCCCTGCCGTATTCACCCCTGATCGAAACCGGCGAAGACGATGGCCACCTGTTCATGGATGCCACCGGCACCTCCCGTCTTTTCGGTCCGCCCATGGACGTGGCCTGGCGGTTGCGCAATCAGATTAAAACCGATCTGGGTCTGGACCCGATCTGGTCGGTGGCACCCAACAAACTGGTTGCCAAAGTGGCCACGCGCCTGGTGAAGCCTGACGGGGAGTATATCGTCGCCGCCGGCGAAGAGGACGCGCTGCTGGCTCCGCTGCCGGTCAATCTGGTTCCGGGCATCGAGCACCCTGATCAACTGCGGTTGCGGGAATTTAACTTGACCCATGTATTCCAGGTCGCGGCGCTGAGTCTGGAACAGCTGGAGATCCCTTTTGCAAACCGTGCCCTGATGCTTTACGAGGCGGTACGCGGCATCGATCCGTCTCCGGTTTTGCCGGTCGGGCAAAAACCGCCGCAGGTAATTGCGGACCACGAATTCGGCAATGATACCAACAACGCGCACACTCTGGAAGCGGTTCTCTACGGCCTGGTGGAGCAGGTCGGCAGCCGGCTGCGCCGGCGCCGGCGTGCCGCGCGCCGCATCGCCATTATCCTCGACTATTCCGACGGCATGCGCCGCGCCCGCCAAGTGGCTGCCCGGCCGGCCACGGCCAATGACCTCACCCTGTTTGAGCTGGCCCGGCGCACCCTCCAATTGGCCTGGGTCCGACGGGTACGCATCCGGCATATGCGCCTGATCTGTGACCGACTGATCTTCCCGCCGGCTCAACTCGAGCTGTTTGCCGCCGACCAGAAAATCAATGCGAAACGCTGCGGCCTGATCACGGCCATTGACATCATCCGCCA
>JASFGZ010000064.1:0-13373 GCA_050123495.1 Desulfobacterales bacterium | reverse complement strand
TGGTCATCGCTTGTTTTGCAAACGTTTTGGCTGTTACCGATTCTTGATGATAGAGTCGAGCTAATTCTTCAGGGCCAGACGCCCGCACCATCCTATTTGCACACGATTTACGTCGGTTTAGAAGTTTTAAAGGCGGTTGCTCTCGCGGTTTATGGCTTCTGGGCATTTCGGGAGCGTTATTGACTGAATGAAAGACTTAATCAAACGTCCAAAGACGGCATTTTTATTGCTGACCGTTTTCATTGTTAGTGGGATCATCGGTGCTGTCTGTCGGCACTTTAATGAAGAAATTCATTATTTAGAATCCTTTTTCCCCGACAGCTTTGCGGCCCAGGAAGCCTTTTATGCCAGGGGGATCGAACCGATCAGAATAATGATAATCAGCCTCCCCCTGGTCCTTATCATTTTCACATGTCTCCATCTGTTAGGCATTTTCAGGAGTGAAAATACTAAAGGTAGTCAATGAACAATCCAATACAGGTACCTAAAAAACTTGGGGTGCGGTCATGCTTAAAGTAAAAGACATTATGACAAGGGAACTCATTACAGTGTCTCCTCAAACGGAGATTGCCAGTGCTGCTAAAATTCTTCTAGAAAATCGGATCAATGGACTGCCGGTAATTGATGATTCCGGCAAGCTGGTAGGCATTTTATGCCAGAGCGATCTTGTCGCCCAGCAAAAAAATATTCCTATCCCGTCGATTTACACTTTGCTTGAGAGTTTCATACCGTTAACATCCATTAAACGCATCGATAAAGAGGTGGAAAAAATTGCGGCCCTGAAGGTGGAACAGGCCATGACACCTAACCCGGTAACTGTCGGGCCTGAAACCGAAATCGAAGATGTTGCGAGATTAATGGTCGACAAGAAATATCACACGCTGCCCGTTGTGGAGAACGGCAAAATTGTCGGTATTGTCGGCAAAGAGGATGTTTTAAAGACGCTGTTGGCCTGATAGCCAGGAGAAAGATCATCAGATTAAAGCCAGGCGAATTTATGGGACGTCCATGAAAGTATAACTTTTTCATCAGCTGCAAAACGGATTCCACTCACAAACCCGGTTTTTTGAAGAAATGTTGTCAAACCTTGGTTCGTGATTTATTCTTTGTTTTTATCACAAATTAGGATCCGGTCTTTTTTTATCTTTGTCAGGCATTTTCGGAGGTAGCAGAATGAAACATTTGCCCTTTCCAGAATTTTTCGAGAAATCGCAATGCATCCTTGGTGAGGGTGCCGTTATTGAGCGCCTGCGCCGGAACAGCAAATTCGACCTTGATCCCCATATTGTTAATTCGGCGTTTATCTATGATAAGGATAAGCATACTGCGATTTCTGAAATCTATCGCCAATATCTTGATGTTGGCCTCAAATATAATCTCCCCCTGCTACTTTCTACCCCAACCTGGCGGGCAAGCCGAGAACGTATTGAAAAAGCGGGTTATGAAAGAACAGATGTGAACGGTGACAATTTCCGCTTTCTTGATGCAATGCGGAAAAGCTATGGCGAATATGCCAATAAAATTGTCATATGTGGTCTGTTGAGTTGCCGCGGAGACGCATATAAACAGTCAGAAGCCCTTACATCAAACGATGCGCACGAGTTTCACTCATGGCAAGCGAATAAACTCGCAGAAGCAGGAGTGGACTTTCTGCTTGCCGCCACTTTACCTGCAATCAGTGAGGCAACCGGCCTGGCAACAGCCCTTGCCGCCACCGGAAAACCATACATTATTAGTTTTTTGTTCCGCTCTGAAGGCACGATGCTCGATAGGACACCTTTGAAAGATGCCATTTCCATAATCGATACCGATGTCAATCCAAAGCCCATCGCCTATATGGCCAATTGCACGCATGCCTCTATTTTTAAAACCGCCATCATGCACGATAGCAATTCGTCTTCCACTGTCAGAAAACGCGTTGCAGGACTATTGGCCAATACGGCGGCACTCAAACCTGAAGAACTCGACAACAGCGAAGAACTGGTTGAAGAAGACCCGCAAACTTTTGGTAAATCGGTGGCCAGCCTTCATGGTGAATTGGGCATGAAGATTCTTGGGGGATGCTGCGGAACTGATGACCGGCATATCGACAATTTAGCAAAACGACTTGTTTCGGATAATTTTGAGTCTGAATAACGCGCACATCGTTAAGCACAGACATCACCTTTTTTCGCTCATCTAAAAATTCCCATCCATAAAATCCTATTTTTCAGCGTTGACATTGCCGTGTCCTTAATGCCACCCGATAATCCGTGAATCCAGAGGGTTGTATTATCAATAAAAGATTAAAAAAATTTCAAGTTTTTGGAAAGTTGGAGGATATGAAGTATATGTTGATTTGGTGTTTACCCTATTCTTCGTTCTGATATCTGATTAACAGCAATGATAACCTCTTCTTTAGAATTTCAACTGTCTGATCTTGACGCAATCCGTTCCACGCTCAAAATTACCAAATCTGATTATTCCTGGTTATTTGACCAATTGACATTTTAATCCTGACATTCACCTATTATTCATAATTTATAACCTGAATCTTGCATGAAAATTAATGAGAATATGAAAGCCTCCGACTCATGCAAAATTCAGGTATATAGAAAATCAATTTTTCTTTTATGGCGGTCAGTGTGAACGAGGTTATAAGAGCAGCAAAAACGAGTGCCCATGCATTTTGGAGTCTGGTTTTAGGAATGCTTGGTTTTCTTTGTTTTGGTCTTTTTGCAGGAATACCTGCAGTGATTTGCGGACACGTTGCCCGATCGAAAATTAGACAGTCACAGGGAGCCTTGACTGGAGGCGGTATGGCTCTGGCTGGTCTAACCCTGGGATACATTGGCCTTGTTGCTACAACAATAGGCATTCTAGCGGCCATCATAATTCCTAATTTTATTGCTTATAAACCGTATTGTTCTTTTACGAGATGCGCAATGCCTATTTGCTCCAGCCGGCTTATGGGGGTGAGCATGGAGATGTGAACCATGCCAGGAAGACGGCCGATTTCAATGCCTCCTGTGATTGTTACGCGGTTTTTCACCTCATCAATATCCATATCTGATAACTTTGCCATTCGTTCGAGACCGTTCATTGTGGCCTCGTTCAAATTAGCACCTGAACCCACCACCTGGATGGGAGCTACCTCAGTTTGGATATCAAAGCCGCTCTTGCGAGCTAGTGATCGGGCGGCCGCCAACTCTTCGTTAGAAGGTAATCTCGCCAGCGGCGGCAGATGCTCCATTAAAGGCAATAAGATCGGTCCGTCATTTGCTAACTTTTTGATGACCTCGACCGCAATGGTGACCTCCGCAGATACGTCCGTCGTATGACCTGCAATCTCTCCGTCACCTTGCATCGCATGTACGTCACCTACGATTATGCCTGCTTGCTCAACCTTGACAGGTGCGATAACGATAGCACCTTCACCCACACTATCGATGTCCATGTGGGCATCACTTCTTTTCGCCAGATCTTCTTCAGTGATGGCATGATCATGAGGGGCGCCAATAAGAAACCCCCCAAAGTCTCCGGCATTATGGGACGAGGGCATGGTAACGCCGGGCAAAGTTCCAAAATTGCCTATCATCGGCCGAATCTTTGATACAATTCCAGCAGGCATATCTGCCAGAGCAAAAACCAATATGGAGTGGCACGTCGATCCTGTGGGTGCTCCTGAATAGTCTTCTGCATTTCTGGCTATTTCTTCTGCTACGTGATGGGGAACTGTAACCCCCACTGTGTGTTTATCATCAAAAACCATGGTAAATCCATTCGTTACATCAAATGCAGAAATCGAAGTGTCGCAATCAGCACAGCAGATTGCATCCCTGCCAATTCCCTTCACAACGGTATTGGGATTGACCTTTCCGCACCCTGGACATTTTTTTGCTACAAATGGATCGCCAACAAAACTTCCTTCGCGAGGCGCTTCGGTTCCAGACGCTGAAGCTTTGGAAGTAATATTGATCTTTTTAATTCTTAAGGCGACACCGTCTCCAACTTCAGCACCCCTAACAGCTACGGGACGGCTGATGGTGTGACCGCTTTCAACTTCCGGCGTAATCATGGGACCATAGCACGCCGGTTCTGTGCCTGTAACAATTTGGCCACCATCTTTAACAGGGCCAAGCATGTCAGTTTCCGGACCAACTAGATCAACAAATTCACTTACGCGGACTATATTTTCGTTCGATACTGTCATTTAATTCCCTCCTCTCTTTCTTGACAGCGTCAAGATCTAATCTTTCCCAACCTCTGCGCGACCCTAACAATGGATGGGCATTAGCGCTGCGGCCCCTTTTTCTGTGATATCAGACCTGCAGGCATTTCGCCTTAATATATGATCTATACGGCCTCTATTGTTGAGGGCGGCTTTGAACTGATGTTGTAAGTTACACTGACCACGCCGGGAACTTCTGAAATGATTCGCGAGGCTAGCTTTTCAAGAATTTCAAACGGCAATCTGGTTGGAGAGCCGGTAACTGCATCTTCGCTATCCCAGCATCGAACCTCTATCTGAAAACCGTAATCTCGCTCTCCGTCTCTTATGCCGGTAACCCGGTCCTCATGCAGTATGGCCAGGTATTGGAAAGCGTCGGTCCCGGCTAACTCCTGCTCGACAACAGCGGTTGCCTTCCTTACCAGACCGATTCGTTCACGGGTCGTCTCACCAATTACCCTGGCCGCCAGCGCCGGACCTGGAAATGGTGGGCGATTGAATATCTCCTCAGGTAAGCCCAGGGCCTTTCCCACGGTCCGCACGGCAGGTTTTCTGAGCTGAATAATCGGTTCGATAACCTTGTATCCATAGGCGGCTTCGGTGTCGATGCCAAGCTGCGCCAGAATGTTATGCTGGCGCTTGATGCCTGCCACTGTTTCTTCGACATCCGTAAAATTAGTGCCCTGGAGGAGGAATTGTGACCCGCTTTCCTGAACCAGACGACCGAACACCGATTTATAAAAGGTGTCGGTGATGGCCTGGCGTTTCTCTTCCGGATCGGTTTTACCTTTTAAGGCGCCAAAAAATTCATCCTGCGCATCAACAAGTTCCACCGGAACGCCACATTTTTCGATGATAGATACCACATACTCAGGCTCCCCTTCACGCATGATTCCGTTATCAATAAAATAGGTCTTCAACTTGTCCCCCAATGCGCGATGCCCCAACATGCTCACGACGGATGAATCTACGCCTCCTGAAAGCGCATTGATCGCCATTGAATCACCAACCTCCGATGAAATCGCCTGACATTGTTCCTCGATAAAGGATTGCGCCTCCAAATCCTCAAGTTTTATTTCCTTGAGCTCCATTTTCAGCCTCCTCCCGATTTGATGTTAATAAATTTCCACTGCTCTTGTGCTGAGTAGGGACAAATAATATTGATGTCAAGAGATTAATTATGGAAAAATTTGCATATAAAAAGCGAATCGGGTTAAAATACGAATATGAAAAACGCTCCCATGTTATCCAAATCACGATTTCTTGCCGGGCTGCAATGCCCTTTACGGCTCTGGTATCAGTGTTATGATCGGGGGCTGGCTTCGGAAGTATCAGCGGCACAGCAAGCGGTATTCGATGCCGGTCACGAGGTGGGAAGGCTGGCTACTCAGGTTTATCCAAACGGCGTCTTAATCGATGCGCCTTACTATCAGCACAAACAAGCAGTCGAATCCACATTTAAAGCCATACAAAACCCGGAAGTAACGGCCATTTACGAGGCCGCCTTTCTCTATGACGGTGTGCGCATTCGAGTTGATATTCTGGAACGATCGGAAGACGGCTTCTGGAACCTGGTGGAAGTCAAATCATCGACTTCGGTTAAAGCCGTTTATTATCCGGATGTTGCCATACAGCATTACGTTCTTGAAGGCTGCGGATTGAAGATTGGCCAGGCCGGTATTCTGCATATCGATAACCAGTATGTCTATGACGGACAGAATTTGGATTTAGATTCCTTGTTTGCGTTTAAAGATCTCACGAATGACATCAAATCCATGCAACCGGAAATAGCATCAAGTCTTGCCGAGCAAAATGCTATGCTTGCGAGTTCAGATGCTCCTGAAATTCAGCCGTCCAGGCACTGCCACAAACCGTACGATTGCGAGTTCTGGGATCATTGCACAAAAGGTATGCCGGAATTCTGGGTTTATAACATCAATGGGATCGCACAGAAAAAACTCGATGAACTGGCTGATATGGGCATTCAGGATATTGGGGATATGCCGGCTACTTTTGCTTTAAGCCAAATCCAGGATCGAATCCGAGCATCTGTGACAAACCAGCAGGAGTATATTTCAGATAAGCTTGAAGCTGAACTAAATGATATGGAATATCCGATACACTTTCTCGATTTTGAAACCATCGGCCCGGCCATCCCCCGCTATGCCGGAACCCGACCCTATCAGACCCTCCCATTTCAGTGGTCGGATCACATCCTTTACGAAGACGGGAAACTGGACCATCGTGAATATCTCAGTAATGAAGACAAAGATCCCCGGGAGGAGTTTACCCAAACGCTGATAGACGCTCTGGGAACCGAAGGCAATGTTGTTATTTATACAAGCTATGAAATCGGGGTTCTGAATTCAATTATCGCGCATTTCCCGCAGTATGCCGACAAACTCCAATCTGTCATCGATCGCTTTATCGATCTTTATGCCATCATCAGAAGGCATTATTACCACCCGAGGTTTTACGGCTCTTTTTCCCTCAAATATGTGCTCCCTGCCCTGGTGCCCGAAATGAGTTATGACAAACTTTCGATCCAGGACGGTATTCAAGCATCTCTTAATTATCTGCGAATGATTGATCGCGATACAGATGAAAAAGAAAAAGTCACCATCAGAGAAGATCTACTGACGTATTGCGCCCAGGATACCCTGGCCATGGTTAAAATACGTGACATCCTTCTAAGCCGCGCCTAATACAGCGAACCGAGCCTTGTGAACCTTTTATTAATTAAAGTCAAAAAGGGGGATTGATTATTTGCGCTTATTGAGTGAAAAAATGGAAAAAAATGGGGACGTCCGTCATATATTCATATTTGGATTTCCAATGATTGACTTTTAAAAAGCCTTTGTGCTAAAAAATTAAATATAATTTGAAAAGCGCTAACCCTAACCCAGAGGCCGCCATGATGGCGGAGGTTCAGGGTTCCCCGGTTAAATCCCCTGCGCTCCAATTCTACGAATCCCCGGCGGAAGCCTTTAAACGAGGGACACAAGAGGCTTTCTAGGCGTCATTCCACTGGGTAAATATTTAACTGGGCAAGCAAGGTTCAATGGTTCAAAGGTTAAACAAAAGATGGTGATACAGAAACCCCATTTCTTGAAATAAGAGGTGGGTTTTTGTTTATAAAAAGGAGGATGGATAGATGGGTCCTATTGAAATTTTATCGATTCTATCAAGCCTATCGACAATTGTTAAAAATTTAAAAGAAACTTTTAGAAAAAAGAAAGACAGGAAACCAAAAATTGATGTAGAAAATGTATTAGCAGAAAGTGAAAGAGTGGAGAGCTATGCGAAGAGGTCTCCAAAATCGCAGGAAGCAATAGCTCAGATTAGTGACGAGTACTTAGAACCATTAGAGAAGAGAATAAATCGCTCGAGGAACAAAATTAAAAAACAACTTGATAACCCAAATTCAACTCATGATTTAATTATGCGTGTTGTTGAAAAATCAGAAAAAGACATCTGCTGGTCTTTACAAATGATAAAGAAATTTAATGGTGGGCTGCTGCCAACAAAAAAGTTTCAAAATCTATGGCGTGAGCATGGGTGTAAAGAAGGAGCGCAACGCAAAACAAGAAGTCAGAAATAAAAGGGGCGACTTTTAGCAAAATTTAGGGGACGTCAATAAAATCAAGATGTGATAATCATACAAAGAGTTGCCAAGCGCAATTCTGAGTTTTTCAAAGATTTAGCGGCAGGTGCTGGTGCCTGCAGAAGGGGGCGGAAATGGAAATGAAAAAATTGCTGGCGGGGTGGAATAAGATCTGTCCCGGATGTAACATCGGGCGGAAATATCCAGATTCCTTTATCGGCAAAAAAGTAAGGGCTCACTGGGAAAAAGGCTGTATTGCGCATGACGCCTATGTTGAGGTCTATGGTAGCAAAGAGCCTTCGCCGAAGAAAACCACAGATTAGAGAAGCGGTCTGTAAAAAGAAAGGTTTTGGGTTCAGACTATAGGCGCTTGTGGCGACAGCTCAAAGCTCATGCTGGAAGCAAATTCGATTTTATCTCTATTTTTTATGTGAGTTTTAATCCAGAGGTAGCCATGTAATAAATCAAAAACCCCACTTTTTGAAATGAGAGGTGGGTTTTGTATGATCATGCCAAAATGTAAATATATAACGGAGGTTCCTCTTTTACTCGGCAAATAGCCGATCCCTTATAAGATTTTTGAAAAACACAAAGGATTCAAAAGATGCCAGAAATGACCATTAAACTGATTGAGGAGGCTCTGCAAAAAGAGGTCCAGAATATAGATAAAAGTGTCCAGGTGGTGGCGGTTGAGCAGAGCAAAAAAAAGAACTTCTATCGGGTAACCCTCCAAAAAGATAGAAAGTCGGGCAGCGCAGAACTGAAAAAGGATGTAATCGAACGATACCTTGCCCAGGAGGGCAAGGTCAAGGAACTAAAAAGGGCATTGGGCAAGGCGGTTAGCCATTTGAGCATAAGGTACAGGAGATAGCTCAATTCCCCGGGAAATTTGTGCATACCGGGTCCCTTCTCCCCCCAAGGCGCAATCGTTTTTCCTTGACTTTTTTATCTTCCTTTTTTATTGAAATACTAGTCGGGCCGAGCTAGATTTCAATCATAGATAATCTGAATATCACACCGAACATTGACCCGCTCAAAACGCCTATAACCTGCTGAAGCCACTTCTTTCTATAGGCAGGTCTGTCGTAAAAATTATTTGACAACTATTTTTTAGAAAGGAGTGTATTATGGCTGTAAAAATTTTAATTAAGCGCAAATTTAAAGATGGCGCTATGCGCGAGGCATCAAGATTTCTGATTAACAACCGCAACGGGGCGATGCAGCAACCAGGCTACATTTCTTCAGAAACCCTGCGAAACCTTGATGACCAAAATCAAGTCGTCGTCGTGTCGATGTGGCAAGATATCGAAGCTTGGACTGCCTGGAAAAACAGCGAGACTCGCATGACCAATGAAGCTGAATTTAAAGATTACCTGATCGGAGAAACAGAGTACGAGCACTATTCATTGGGTTTACCGTTTGAATAGCTGCGGTTTGTTTTATCATCCATACTTTTCCGTTTGAGAATATTGGGACAGCTTAAGCCTGAAAATCGGAAACATCCGTCACATATTCATATTCGGATTTCCAATTATTGACTCCGGAAAAGCCTTTATGCTAAAAATTCGTATATAATTTGAATGTGCGAACCCAGATCAAGAGGTGGGCATAATCAAAAACAGGTTCAAGGATTAAAGAAGGAAAATCAATCTAGAAACCCCATTCCCCAAATTGAAAGGTGGGGTTTTTCAATTTTGAAAAGGGGGGAGTATGAAAAATTATTTTTTAAAAACCTTTACCTATTTTTTCATTTTAGTATTTATATCATCAGGAATAGTATATGCCGAGCAACTATATAAAAGTAAAAAATTTCCTCCCGATGAGCTTATTAAAAAACAAGAAAAGCGCATTGTAAATATTATTGGAAAATATAGGGAACAAGCGTATGAATACAAAGTGTTCTATAAATATCGCGAAAACAGCAAGTATAAAATAACCTATACAACTGTCTATAAACTTGATAGTGACGTATGGCTATTAAATACATTCTGGGGTGATCTTCAACTTATAATGAAGTAAAGGATTAAGCGTATTAACTTTTTAGGCAGGTTCGGTCTCATAAGTGGGTAATGCATAGCAATAAATTTGATTCCACAGTAAAACTGCCTCTAAAAGGCTCTCACAGATAGGCGTTCTGTTGTCACAGACCGAGCAACCTACCACAAAGTTGTTGTGTTCATTAATTTCATAGGTGACCTGTGCCATACAGCCACAGCCACAATCCTGTAGTTTCATAGTGCACCAATATCGTCTTAAATAATCGTTATCGCTCAATTATAATGTAAGACATTCCCTGTAAATTGCAATGGGTGACTCTTTTTGAAGGAACTCAGGCGGGCAACCACGCGATTGTTTTCCAGAGGAAATGGTCTCAAGCACGGACCCGCGGCTTATTCTTTTATCGCAAATCAAGATGTGATCCATTTATTTACCTTCTACGGTGCGGTCAACATTCTCCTTATTTCCTCCACCGGCAGCCAGTGCATGTAAGCATACTTTTGGGTTCCTTTATGCTTCAGGCGGCGCAGGTTTTCTATAGTCCCGGGATAGTTCTTGCGATGAATGCCCTGCACTTCAGCCCTAAAGCCAAAAACGAAATACACCTGTCCGTTAGGCATGTGCAGCACGTTAAAATAGGGCCTTGCAGCTGCATATCCCCGGCGGTGAAGCGAATTGAACTTCTCGGCATCCTTTTTATATTCTTCAATTCTTACAACATCATTTGCTTCGGAAACATCCACCACCAGCACCTCGTATGGTTCAGCTCGAACGATCGGTACGATCAGTACAATGAACATCAGGACGATTGATGGGATCTGAATACGCTGAAAGCGATGCGATCGTCTGCCTTGCGTTGTCTCTTTCTTTAGAGGAATAGCGATGCGATGCATGGTAGTTCTGGGGTTTCGTTTTTGAGATGAGTTTAAATCTACAAAATCACCAATCAAGATGCAACCACCAATTTAATTCATGGCAGCTATCACTATGGCGAAAATCTTGCCCATTTACCTGATTGCCGGTATAATACTAGATAAGTGTACTAAAAAACCTTTTCGATACCCAATTATGGTGCAGCGTTTCTAATTCGCACATAAAGATCGTGTCACGTCCGATATGTTTTCGGGAGGTTAATATGGGAAAATACGTCGCATACCTGGTATGTTTTCTTATCATTTTATTCGCTTTAGAATATTTTCAAATTGTAGACATACCTTATTTGGATCTTCCTGATATACAAACCACAGGGGAAGATTATAAAGAAAAATCAGAAGATAATATGAAACGTCGCTTTGGTGATTGAAACCGATGAAGGGTATGAGGCTATGGGACTATGGGGACGTCCATGAAATTATAAGTTTTTTCAGTGCTAACCCACACCCATAGGTAAGCATTTTAACAAGGATTCAGGATTCAAGAGTTATCCCACGAGACAAGAAATCATGTAAGCATTTTCAGACCGGATATGGATAAGGCTCCCTCACCGGCTTTGATATAATTCTCATAAGGATCAACAAGACAATTTATTTTGGAAACGACTTGACAGGATTAATGATCTCAAACTGCAAGGGGGCTTTGCTCTCATCGTTGCCTGTAGGCTTTCGTTTGGATTCGCCTTTCTTAGTTCTTAATTGAGCACCTGGCACTCCTTGCGCTTTTCTTTGCGCTTCTACAATCGCTTTGTGCATCTTGCGGCTGTAAGGCAGTTGATATGCTCGCGGCTGGATTTTACTTTTGTAGCTGAATACGCTTTTCGGGTTGAGCTGAGCTTGCAGTGCTTGTTCGGGACTTTTTGAATCGGGCTTGATATTGACCCAGAAATAGATGGCACCTGGATCATTGTCCTGCGGATCGGGTTCCTGGATGCGGATAGCTATAACTTGGCAGTTATCGGGAATGGGTTCTGATATTGGCCAGCCCATCAAATTCGGCACGGTGTAATATAATACCAGACCATACCATACTGTGGCAGGAATCAGCATGGCTTTGATTATGATCTGACCCGGCGTGCGTATAGTAAACCACAAAACAATTGCAGAGATAATTACAAAAGCAATTGCCAATCCAATATAGCCAGACCACATATCCATCTAAAACTCCTTACCACGGGCCAAACCAAAAACCCGGCTCATCCTACACCAGATGCACCTCTTGGCACTGAAGCTCGCATTAACAGTTTCTTGGGAAGGTCATCCCAACTGATGATATCGCCCTGATTGGTCATAACAAACCGGGTTACGGTGACTTCTTCCCATCTATTGTTCATTACGATTTTTTTATAAAAGATTGTTTGAACTTTTGGATTGAGTTTGTCTATACGTACTTCAACCAGCGTAGGATTTACATCGCGCTTATTATACATGTGAACATTGAGCACCCATTCTCCGGTGAGAAACCCTCTGATGGTGGTAAGCTCTTGGTTATGGGTGTACTCGACCCGGCGTCCGTCATCCAATGTGATGGTGTCGTTGACTTTACCAAGATCGTCTCTGTCCAAATGAGCCAGACCAACGTCTTTTTGTCTGAAGTGTAGTACGTTGCCGGTTGGATCCTGCAACCAGGTGTCTACATCGTCTCGACTGTGGTCGTCCCAGGTGACAGTGATGACGAATTCGGCTTTGGTTTTGATATCCGCTTTTTTGATACTCGGGTTGATCAACAAAAAGGCAATAATAAACAACAGAACAAAACCAACCAGCGTATTGAATAATAGATCCAAAAAGCTTGTATTGTTATAGTATATTCTATGCGGCCTCATTCTTCTCCAGGGTTGTTGAGAGATAATCTAAGTGGTGCGTAAAGTTGAACACTTGCAGTTTCAGTAACAGACTACAAACGAGACCGGCCGCAGTCGTGTACAAGGCTGTGCTCATACCGGCGCCCATTTTAGCTAACACACCCTGCATCGTGATGGCATTCTGAGGGTCCATCTCTGAGAAACTTGAGCTCAACATGTAGATAAAACCGGCCACTGTACCAATCATTCCGAGGGTCAGAAGCATGTCACTTACGAACCAACCAATGTCACTTTTTTTGTAATATATGGCGATATGTCGATTTGTGACTTCATTTTCCCGGCACAGACGGTATGTGTCTATACCTGTACGCATTGTAAAAATGGCAAAAACTGCATAAATGAGAAAACTGATTTTGGTAAAATCTGCCTGGTTGACTTTTTGTACGACGCCCGACATGTAAAGCGCCACTGTACCTAAACTTGCAACTGCAAAGAACAACCACCACCGTAAAAGAATACTGTATTTTTCTAGCAATTCCATGGTCAGCACATCCTTAAAAAATTATTTTACATAATCATTAAAAATAGGATGAAAGGGATTTATGCTTCCTCATATGAAACCACCAATTGATTCAAATCCCATAAATATCACTGCGTCTGTGATCCAGAACGCAGTCGGTTTACCCCTATATGTAATATCGGCTACTATCGCTGAAACTTAAGTATTTTAGAAGGATCAATAATTCGCTTGCTTTCGGCCCAAACAAGAGTTATTTACTGTCAGTCAACAAATTCCCGACTTATAAAATCGGGATGGTTTCTTT
>JASFGZ010000063.1:0-13397 GCA_050123495.1 Desulfobacterales bacterium | reverse complement strand
ACCATCAGCGGCGAACATGGTGTCGGAATGGAGAAGTTGAAAGAGACCGCCTTTATCTTCAATGCGTGCGACCTGGAATTCGAGCGCCAGATCAAAAGGGCCTTTGACCCTGATGACATCATAAATCCGGGTAAGATGATTCCACCGGCATCTGAGGCACCCTGAAGCGCCGATCGATTTAGATTCAATCTTTATCCCGTTCAATCGAAACAAGGAGTTTTAACGTGGTAGACAACTCAGATAAATTCAAAAGCCTCGCTGAAACTCTCGGCGAAGAGAATGTCAAAACCGAGCCGACGATCACTGCGGAATATGCCGTGGATAATGTAACCCCCCACGTGGTTGTATTTCCGAAAAATACCGACCAGGTGGCAAAAGTCGTTAAATTTGCAAATCAAGAGCATCTGACCATCGTGGCCCGTGGAAGTGGGAGTAAGATGGCCATGGGAAATCCACCTCAAAAACTGGACATGGTCGTGTGTACGTCCCGTATGAACCATATGTTGGACGTGGATACATCAAATCTGACCATAACGGTAGAAGCGGGTGTCAAGTTCAGGGACATACAGGCCCGGCTGGCAACACAGGAAGACCGGTGTTATTTGCCTTTGGAGGACCTTGAAGCAGAAGGGGATGAGATGATCTGTTCGGACCGGTCCCACAGCGGCTGTTTTATACCCATTGATCCGCCTTACGCCGACAAGGCGACGATCGGCGGCATTATCGCGACCAATTCCACCGGACCCCGGCGGCTGCTCTATAATCTTCCCAGGGATTGCATTATTGGGATCCGCGTCGTGGCGCCGAATGGTGATATTTTGGGCTCGGGTGGAAAAACCGTAAAAAATGTCTCCGGATATGATGTCTCCAAACTGATGGTCGGCTCCATGGGGACCCTTGGCATCCTGTGTGAAATGACCATACGAATGCTCCCTCTGCCTGAAAAAATGGAAACGCTGCTGGTTTCCTTTGCTAACTTTTCAGATGCATCCGCTTTTGCCGAGGGCATATTTGAGACCCGCCTTTTACCGGCGGCAGTTGAAATTATGAACGCTGCGGCATACGGCCATTTGTCCTTGGACGATATCCCCGATTTTGGTTCCAAAGACTATGTCGCAGCTGTTGCGCTGGAAGCGTTTGAACCGGCCGTCGGCCGAATGCGAACGGAAATACGGGACATGGCCAAACTAGGCGGGGCCGGAGCTGATGCCGTTCTTGAGGAGCAAGATCACCGCTCGTTCTGGTTGGCCATGAGCAATCTTTCGGGAACGCTTGACAAAAAATTCTCCGGTTTCATAAAAGCCAAACTGAATTATCCGCTTTCCCTAGGTAAGAACATTATTGAAACAGGGGAATCCATCTTTTCCCGGGCCAATCTTGATTACATTTTTCAGACCCATGCCGGAAGCGGTATTTGCATTACCGGCCTGCTCATTGATCACAAAGATACTGTTGCAACGAATAAAGCGGTTGAGGCAATAGGTCAACTGCTGGGCCGTTGTCGAGCGGTTGATGGCAATCTGGTCATTCAGAGTGCACCCGCGGCGGTAAAAGGGAAACTCAAAATGTGGGGAGAAGTCGGCTCCGATTTTGTGGTGATGAAGCGGCTTAAAGATCGGCTGGATCCTGCCGGTATTATGAGTCCGGGACGCTTCGTGGAAGGTCTTTAAAATTTCTTTAAAAGGAAGATGGCGCGAATGAACATTGTGCAGCTAAAAAAATTATCTTACGATGAGGTCGCCAGATGCAATAAGTGCGGGTTTTGCCTGCCCAGCTGTCCCACCTATTTGGTCAAAAAGGCAGAGCCTTATTCTGCCCGGGGACGAAACGCCATTACGCGATTTGCCATTGAAAATAAGCTGGATCTGAATGAGGATACGGAAAGAGCTATTTTTACATGCCTGGGGTGCGGTGCCTGTACAGCCGTCTGTCTGTCCAGCGTCCAGACCAAGGACCTCATCTTTCAAAATCGGGAATGTCAGGTAGATGCGGGATTTTATCCAAAAGTAGCGAAACGTTTGGTGAAAATCCTGGAAGACAGCCACAACATCTCAGACGAAGATCAGGAGGATCGGACGGAATGGCAGGAACTCATCAAAGAACTCCCGGAGGACGCCTTTGAAAAGGAAAAGGCTGAGATTGTGTTTTTCGTCGGCTGCGTGGCCTCCTTCTTCCCTATGGTCCAGAAAATACCAGCCAACATGGCCAAAATCATGCAAGCCGCTGAAGTAGACTTTACCATATTGGGGGGTGAAGAGTGGTGTTGCGGATTTCCGCTCATCGGTGCAGGTATGCCCGAGAAACTGCAAGCCATGAAAGATCATAACCTGAAGAAGGTGGCGGAGGTGGGCGCAAAGACCATTGTGTTTACCTGTCCGTCCTGCTACCACACATGGCACCATTTTTATAAATCAGATGCAAAGCTGATGCACGCCAGCCAATTGATTCTGGAGCTGATCAAAAACAAAAAAATTCAATTTAAAAAAGATATCAAGGCAGTAGCGACCTATCACGATCCTTGCGATCTGGGCCGCAATACCGGTGTTTATGAGGAACCCAGAGAGATTATTAAAGCCATTCCCGGGCTCGAATTTGTGGAACTCCCCATGAACCGGAAATTCTCCGAATGCTGCGGTGGGGGCGGGAATGTGGAGATGACTGATCCCGACCTCTCGGCCGAAGTTGCCCAAATGAAACTCGACGCCATTAAGGGTGTCGGGGCGGATACGGTTCTGACCGCATGTCAACAGTGCGTTCGAACCATGGAAACCCGGGCCAAAAGATCCAAAACAGATCTGGTGGTAAAAGATCTGACCCAACTGGTTGTGGAGGCCATGGAATAAGAAGTTGTTTCATAACCCCATCTCCCCGCTCAATCAAGCGGGAGCCCTTGAACCTGATCTGAGGTTTTGAAACCACTTCTATAAAAAATTGATGCCGGAGGGCGTTATGGATAAAAAAATCGCCGAGATTATTAAAAATGCTGATATCACAGACTGGAAGACCATTAGCGTGGAATTCGGGGAAGCGTTTTTTGATGTTTCGGTTCCGCCCCAATGTGATGTTCTCCATATGAAACAAATGCCTTGCCTTGCCCATTCTGCAGACGAAATCGCAAATGCCTTAAACAACCCCATCGGATCACCGACGATACCTGAAATCATCCAATCAAAAGGCAAGTCTGCGGCTGAATTGAGCGTTTGTGTGACCGTCTCTGATATAACTCGCCCGGCGCCTTATTGCGGAGAAAATGGCATTTTACGGCCGCTTTTTAAAATTCTCGAAGAAACCGGCGTGAAGCGCGAAAATATCGTCATTGTCATCGGCAACGGCATGCACCGGCCCAGCACCCAGGAAGAAAGGGTTCAGATGTATGGCCGGGATGTGGTCGATAATTTTCGAATTGTGGACCATGACTGTGAGGACATGTCTTCCCTGGTTCTTGCCGCCCAAACCAAACGCGGGACCGACGTGCATTTAAACAAAATATTTTACAATGCCGATGTTAAGATCATTACGGGCCTTGTCGAAAGCCATTTTATGGCGGGGGTGTCGGGCGGTAGAAAAGCGGTATGCCCGGCTCTGGTGAACACCAAAACCATTCAGAAATTTCACAGCGTGGATTTTCTTGAACATCCCAATGCCACGAACTTAATCCTTGAGGGAAACCCCTGTCATGAGGAGTCGCTGGAGGTCGCCGAAACCGTTGGTGTTGATTTTATGATCAGCACAACCCTCGACAACAATTTGTGTATCACCGGCGTTTTTGCCGGACATCTGGTTGAAGCTCACCTGGCGGCTTTTGAAGCCATGCGGGAATTTGTCCAGATACCGATTGAAGCGCCCTATGATGTCGTTTTGACCAATGGGAGTTATGTGGGCAGAGACCACTACCAGAGTGTTAAAGCGGCCGTCAATGCCATGCCTGCCGTCAAAGAAAACGGCTTGATCGTTATGGTTGCCAACACCTGTGATGCCGAACCCATCGGCTCTCAGGAATACAAAACATTGTTGCATCTTTTCAAAATCCTGGGACCGGATGGATATATTTCTATTTTAAAACACCCGGACTGGATTTTTACAAAGGACCAGTGGGAGCCTGAAATGTGGGGCAAGCCCATTCGCAGAGTTGGTGAAGAAGGATTGATATTCTGTGCGCCGCAAATACCCGAAGAAGATTTTAAAATAATCCCGGGCGTAAGCGGATATGAATTTATCGAAAAAACTTCGGATTTTGATTCCATGAAGGCAAAGGCCGCGGCTATGTTTCAAAACGCTGTAATCTACGCCGGACATCATCCCAGATTCAGCGGAAGAAAACCTTCATTCGCTGTTATCGCCGAAGGTCCCTACGCGATCCCGATGGCCAAAACATAAAGAAAAAATACGCCTCCAAATTTACATTATTCTTCATTGCCGGTTCTATCCAAATAATTTTCGACGGCGCCATGGATAACGCCATCAGAAAAAACCTTCCAGCTGTCAAACGCAGGATATTTTTCACTCATTCGGTCAAGCTCGGCCGAAATAGTTTCAAATACCGTACTTTCAAGGGAATTTATTGCAGTCTGCAATACCGTATTCCCAAACGCATCTTTGCGGGTGTTTTTATCAATCGTCGTTCGGTTTGCAATCTCATATCCCTGTCGAAAACCCAGTTCAAATGCCCGCCTGGTTAATTCAATATATTTATGTTCGGTCATTGATTGCGCTCTAATGAATAAATATTGAAGTCCTGATCTGACATATATCTGTACTCGACCGCATTCTTCAAAGGCAAGCAAAAAAGGTGAAATATATCCCGCTGACATATTGACATCGGGAATCCTTGTCTTTAAATTAGATCGCCTGAACAAACATGACCCTTATGGTATGTTCTGGGGTTACCGCCCCCCTTTTGTGCTACTTTTCATCAAATCTATTTATCGGAGGACAACATGTTTCTAGAACTCGCTCAAAAGCGCAGAAGTATTCGAAAATACACCAACAAACAGGTCGAGGCGGAGAAGATCGATTCAATCGTGGAAGCCGTGCTGCGCGCGCCGACATCCAGGGGTCGAAATTCGTGGGAATTTGTGATTGTGACAGATCCCGGTTTGCTCGACACCCTTTCCCGTTCAAGACCACATGGCGCAACTCATCTAAAAAATGCTACGCTGGGAATCGTGGTATTAGGTAATCCGCAAGTATGTGACGTATGGATTGAGGATGCATCGATTGCGTCTATCTATATCCATCTGGCCGCAACCGCACTCGACCTCGGGAGTTGCTGGATCCAAATCAGGGAAAGGGAACACAACGACACGCAAACTGCGGAAGCGTATGTCGCCAAAGTGCTGAACCTTTCAGCGCATCTCAAAGTGGAATCCATCATTGCAATCGGCTATCCGGCTGAGAGCAAGCCTGCCCGCCCCAAGGAACGCTTGCTTTACGATAAAGTATCGCTCAACAACTATGGCACACCCTATCCCGGAGGCCTTTAACGGTGGTTTAAATTATTTTTCGTGGATTGCAAGCCCAGGGCATAATGCGCAGCACCCAGTAGCGCCGCCCTGTCATTTAGGATTACCCGCACCGCAATATTTTCCATGAAGGCCTCAAAACGGCCTTTGGCGATGAAGGCCGCCATGAAATTCGCGTCTTCAAGCGCGGGTAAAATTTTGGGTGCAATACCGCCGCCTAAAAACATGCCGCCGGTCGCCATACCGGTCAATGCCAGATTGCCGGCCACCGATCCGAAAATACGGCAAAATCGCTGCAGGACTGCCCGGCATAGGGGGTCCTCGCCTTTGACAGCATTCTCGGTAATCACGCGGGCAGGGTCGATGGCGCGCATTGCCTTCCGGATGGCGGGCGATTCGTCAAATTCCCCACGGGATTTCAGCCACTCATACAGGTTGACGAAACCCCGGCCGGAGAGAATGTGCTCTGCGCTGACAAATCCGAAGCGTGCATGCAGAAATCTCCACAGATCGGTCTCGGACGCGTCGCAGGGAGCAAAAGCGGCATGCCCGCCCTCGGAAGCCACCGGCCAATAGCGGCCTTCGGAGTAAATCGCCAGGGCCTGGCCCAGACCGGTACCCGGCGCCACCAGGCCGATGTTTTGACCTTTACGAACCCTGGCGGCATTTAACGCTTTAACCTCCCGATGGTTGAGCAATAAAATCGCCAGGGCGGTGGTGCCCAGATCATTGATCAGCCGCACCTGTTGCCAGCTGAACCGCTTTTGCAGTTTTTTCTCCGATACCACCCAGGGCAGATGGGTGGTCCGGCATTCGCCGTTGATGACAGGCCCGGCGATGCCGAAGCAAGCCGTTTTAATCCGAGCCGGATAGCGGTCAAGCATTTGCGCAACGATCGACTCCAGGCTACCCGCGCTCCGGCTGGGAAACGTCGCGGTCGCCTGTGCAATCGGGCGCGTTTTGCCCGGGATAAACAGACCGAGATTGGTCTTTGTGCCGCCAATATCGCCGGCCAGAACGCAAGTTGGATTTTTCATATTTGCCGTTTTAATCGCCCGCAGGGGGATTGGTGATTTGAAAAACGAACGCCATAGATACCAATTTCGCAGCGGCGACCACGTTATCTTCGATATCACCGCCGCCACTTCAATAGGGCTTTGAAAATCTTTTGCACCCGCGGCGTCAATCTTGTCCGGTTGCAGGCATCGCCTGCTTTTTTAATGGCTTCGGCCTGGGTCGCATACGGGTGAATGGTCCGGGCAATGGTACCCAGTCCGGCACCGGAAGATCCGAACTACCATCCGGTATTCAGCGCCAATGTCTTCCAGCACGACAGCACCGATCATCAGGAGACGGCCTGGAGCTGGCTGATAGGACCGCTTTTAACTGCACTGATTCGGTTCCATGGATCAGACGGGAAAGCCAAAGCCAGAAAATTTACAGGACTGACCTGATCTTCAGTTTGACATCCGGAATTGATAGAATAAAAAATTAGTTGCCGGCGCTTTTTTCCAGTTTTTGCAATTCTTTATTAATCGCAGCCTGGAAGCCTTGCAGGGAACGATTTCTTAAACGCCTTCCGTTGATAAATACTGTGGGCGTTCCTCTTACGTCGGCCTGGGCGCCATCCCGAAGATCCTGTTTGATCTGGGCTGCTATCCTGGGATCGTTCATCTTTCTTTCAAATTCCGCCTGATCAAAACCCAATCCAAGGGCGATTTCGCGAATTTTCTGGTCGCTTAACCTGTTGTAATTTTTATATAGCTCGTCGTGGAATTCCCAGAATTTCCCCTCGCTTCCGGCAGCCAGTGCCGCAAGAGCAGCTTTCATGGCGAACTTATGGCTCCTGAGAGGGAAGTTCTTAAATACAATTTTCACATCTTCCGGGTATTTCTCGAGCACCTGCTCGAGTACAGGCACAAGCCTGGCACACCACTGTCACTCAAAATCATCGAAAATGGCGATCACAACAGGCGCATTTTCTGATCCCTTAAAGGGCGAACCGGAAACATTGATGTCTTGGATAAAATCAAGGGTGATGACCTGTACCAATTTCTTTTTACGGCTGTTGAGAATCAGTTGGTCTCCTGGTGGACTCACCGTGACATGATCAAATTGTTTGCCGATGACAATTTTGTCCAAGAATGAGCCCGCTGAATCGTAAATGAGGATTTGCCCCAGGTCGTCGAGCACAAAGATCCTTCTTCCATCCGGGGAAACCGCGACATCAATCGGTTCCGATTCCAATTGCAATGTCTTTTGGACTTCCCATTCTGCGCCGGAAGTGGCATAGGTCATCGTTATGGGACCCCCTAAAATCAAAACGGCCAGCAGAACCATTGTCCTTTTATTTTTTAATTGCATTAAAAATCCTCCCTTTCCAGTATTCAAAGCTGACTTATTATATAATCCCAACTGTTTTAAATATCAAATTGTATGCGAATAGGGTTGAATTCGGTGTACTGTCAAGCTAAAATGTGAATTTTATTTAAATTATTTAAGTGAAAGGAGCTGAAATGGAACCTATCCCGCTTTCTTTGAAAGAATTGGATCGCGTGGAAGTTTTGACATTGATGGATAATTTTGTCGACGTTCTTCTGGAGAATACGGAAATTGTCACCAGACCCCCTAAAGCGACAGGGGAAGAAATCCCCACCGATACCCTGCTGGCCGAACACGGTCTTTGCCTGCTCATCAGGGTACAGCGCAACGCGGAGAAGCACACCGTCCTGTTTGATACGGGCTATAACAGCATGGGCGTCCTCCACAATATGGGCAAACTGGGCGTTGACCTTAACGACATAGAGGCTATTGTCCTTAGCCACGCCCACATGGACCATACCGGCTCTCTGTATCCTATTCTCGAGAAAATATCCGATCCGATTCCTGTGGTGATTCATCCGGATGCTTTTCTGTATCCTCGATTTGTTGAAGAAAAGGATGGCACCCGAAGAAGGTTTCCGAGAACCCTTGTAAGGGAGGAATTAAGCCAGAGAAATGGTGAGATTCTTGAGAGCAAAAAACCAAGCCCTATCGTGGATGAAACGATTCTGGTGACGGGTGAAGTCGAAAGGACAACGGCGTTTGAAAAGGGAATGCCCAATGCCCTGATAGAAAGAGACGGCAGCTTGCAGCGCGATCCTGTTTCGGATGATCAGGCATTGGTGATGAATTTAAAAGAGAAAGGACTGGTCGTTATATCGGGTTGCAGCCATGCGGGAATTGTCAATACGGTTCGCTATGCGAAAAAACTAACAGGGGTTGGAAAGGTGCATGCCGTATTGGGCGGTTTTCATCTCTCGGGGCCCTTTTTTGAAAAGATATTAGGGAAAACCATCGATCAATTAAAAGCCCTATCACCAGCGGTGGTTGTGCCGATGCATTGCACCGGCCGCAAGGCTATGGAGCGGTTTGCCCGGGAGTTTCCATCATCATTTGAGCTCAACAGCGTGGGCTCCAAAATCACACTGACCTGAAGATACAGCTTAAATAAGACCATGGATGATGTGAACGGAATTTCAGACACAGCGATGCCGGCACATGCATTTATCCCCAACAGCCGCGCCTGGTCCCATAGATGGACGGCGCTGGGAGTTGGTCTTCTCATGTGCGTCATCCTGTTAGTGCCGCTGCGTGCCGGTCAAGCAGAGGGTTTGCCGAACAATGTCTGCTTTGGCCGGTTTTGCGGGCCCGCACAGCAGCGAATCTGGAACCGATTTGAAGACGGCCGGGGGCTCGATTTGCTGTTGGTTCCCAGCGTATACTCCGGAACATGCTATCATAATAGCCCTGCTTACAATCCGGATGCGCCCCAATTCGGTGGTGTGCTTATCGACGCGTCAAAAGGGCGCGTGGTCTTTGATGGAAGGTTCAGTTTCTACGGGCAACAACACCCATACACCCATCTGAGCGTCGAAGCCGCACGGAAACGTTTCCCGGAAGCGCGCGAACTAACCCTGTTTGACACATTTGCCTATGCGGAAGCAGACGATTCGCTTAAACCGTTTCGCTACTGGTTTCGGCAAGACGCAGATAACGATAGCCTGCTGATAGTCGGTTACTTCGGTTACCGTCATACCATACTGTGCGCTCTGGATCGTAACGCATACTGAAGCGGCAGATCCGACCGGTAGAATAGCCTACGCTCGCAAAATTTAGACAGATCTATTAGGAGGAAATCGCCGTGCCCCAGTAATTAAAGCACGCGGGTTTCCAACCCGGTATATACATCGTTTCCATTGCCCGAATTCTGAAGCCAGCTTGTTTTAGCAGAGAAGGAATCGGAAGGTTTAGATTACAGCCGCCACCCAGCCTTTTCCAAATCGGGTTCAGTCGATTCTGCCAGCGCCGTACACTCTCGTCAGGCGCGGTGCCGTGTTCGCAAAATATGAGTTGACCGCCCTGCTTGAGGATACGCCGCATCTCTCTGAGGGCCGACAGAATCTCAGGAATCGAGCAGAGCGTATAGGTGACCACTACAGTATCGGCACTGCCGTCTTCCAACGGTATCTCTTCAGCAACCCCCTCGATAAATTCCACATCAAATTCGGCTTGGGTCACGGCCGGCTGTGCCAGAATCCACGATTCCTTCGACGGATCCAGGCCCCACAAATGCTTTACTTTGTCCGCAGCGTAAAAAGGCAAATTCAAACCGGATCCAATCCCAACTTCCAGGACATGTCCCTGGGCTAGGGGCACAATTTTTTTACGTTGATGCCTGACCGGTTTTGTGCTGCAGAGAAAGTGCGAGGCTCTTGGCAGAATATATTTTGTGTAAAATCCCATCTTAGTAATCAGGTTTATCCTGTTTTAAATTAACTCTTAAATGATAATACGTATATCACATGCCGGCAAGACTTCAATACCTTATGCGCCGTGCAATTTCCGATCATAAAGGGATTGTTTTTGATATTTAACGATTGAGTTTCATCTCCTCGATACCGGGCATTTTGCCTTGGAAGAGGACAAATACAAAATAACCAACTGATAGTCTGCTTTAAGGCCAAAAACACGGATCTGCTGATCCGGCACCCGGAAGTCTGGGCTAAATGCCCGGCTGCGGCCTAACGCGTTGCGGCGGGTTTCGATTGAAGCAGTTCCTTCGAGGCGCGGTAGAAAGAGAGGCTGGCCAGCAGAACACGCTGGCGGTCGAATTCCTCGGTAGCGAGGAATCCGGCGCGGTGGATGATCTCGACTAAATCACCTTCTATTGGTACTCATTGTTCTTTTACCCAGACCTCGGCATCCGCTAAATTCGAAAATACCTTGAACTGCTGGGGCAGATCTTCGGCGATTTTCGTAAATGCTTCTGCCAGGTCTGCCTGTGCCCCGGATTCGACAACGATTGCTGTTTTGTTTATTCTGGCATCTTCAGGATAGTTTTCTTTAATGACGTCTCTCAACTTCTGCAAATCATCATAGGATAAATTTTGGGGGCCTTCACGGAATACCCAGATTCTATTTTGCTCCGGTATCCCTTCCACATAGAACAGCCTGGCCACGCCTCGCTGAATCTCTCTGAAATCAATCCCTTCTTTGGGTTGGATTAAAATATAATTCTCTTTTATCGTTATTTTAGGTGCCATGTTCTGAATGAATGTGAATGGATTTGCCTTTGTCATGACCCGGCGGCAGGGGCATTTTGTACTTAACTTCTGAATATCATCGCAAGTCAAAGAAAGTCAAGATATGGCTTGGTAAAATACAGCGGAATCGGGCAGACGTGTCGTGCCAAGGGGCAAACAGGTATGCAATTCAGGAAGGCGATTCAGGTGATATTGGCACCTGCTGTCTGGCACTCAAACCATCGAGCACAATCGCGCCCAGTACGATAATTCCGCCGACTACCGTAGGCAGGCTAGGTATTTCGTGAATACCAAAAATTGGAAGGTACACCCAAAGAATACCACCGACAACCTCTACCCGCGTTAACAAAATCAGTTCCGCTGCCGGTAAAAATTTAGCACTGAAGGAAAATAAAATTAAACCGAACGAAACTAGAAAACCGTGCAGCATGCTGAGATATACATTCCGAAGCGGCATTGCCAGTGTTTCGTTACGGAAAAAAAGTACAAGCAAACTGAACAGCACACAAAATACACCCGCTAGCGCGATCGTTGCAAATTGTGGTGTCTGCCGGCGCCAACGAAGACTGACCGAAAAGACGGCGAAGCCCAATGCCGCCACTAACGCAAAAAGGTTCCCCAGGAAAGTTCCGGCCCCCAATCCCTCCAGGACCATTACGAGTATGCCGAACAGCCCGATACCCATCGATACCCAGGTAGGATATCGCAGTTTTTCTTTTAACAGTATAATGCCCAAAAACGCAGCAATAAAAGGTGCGGCCGCCAGCATAAAAAGCGTATTGGCTACCGTTGTCAGGGTAATCGATAGAATATAACCGCTCATGGCCGTCATAAGGCCGACGGCCCCGATCAATCCCGCCAGCCCGATGTTTTTAAAATGGTTTATAAAGGCAAGGCCGTCTCTTGCCATCAGATAGATAGAAAGAACACTCGCGATCATCAGGCCTCTGAAAAACAGATACTGCCACTGATAACTCTGAGCCGCCTCCATGTAACGCACGATCAAGGCGCCAAAGGACCAGATCGTTCCAGCAAATGACGCCATAAAATAAGCCTTTAGATAGTTGTGGCTGCTGAATTTTTGCATGCCGATATCTCCGGTTTCGGGCGCTGTTGAGAAGCAGAAGTGCTCAGCTATCCCGGCGCGGAGGTTACTACGTCTAATTCGAACTTAAAGCAAGCTAAAAATGGATGCTAAACGTAACGGAAAGCATAATATGCGGTGATTTAACCATTGGGTTTTATGAAAGGAGGAAGGTGGATTGGATTCGCGGCATCTGCTATTGGAGTAACGTTAATTAGAATGACGCCAATTCGCATAGGGCCTTTCTACCATCAAATACATGGACGTGGCAGTATTTTCCCCGTCCCTATGTTGAGAAAGAATTTCTTTGACAATCTCGCTTCGCTGATCGTCGACACCGCCGATCTCCACCCACTGTCCCAGTGTTGTGGTCAGCTCCGTCTGGGCCGCAAAAAAACGAATCACCGCATCTTTGCGGTCGTCATAGGCAAGGCGGGGTACGATCTTTAAGTGGACGGTGTCGCCCACGATTGTCGGCGTGACTTCAAAGCCGCTTTCAACATTTTGCCATGCGGTTGTACCTTCACCCGGCGCATAACGCCTGAAGAATGCCGGACCGTGCTGATAAGGAATTTCCTTGCCGGTACGAATAAAAGCCGGACTGCCGGACATTGCGACTACGAATGATTCGGAATAGCTTCTTTGCCGGCGCTGGCGATCGGCAATCGAAATATCGACACCGTCTCTCTTTTTCCCACCAGTGGCAACACGCAGATCGTCGGTTGAATACCTGCCGCGGGCGGCAACGGCCGTTTCATCGTCTGCCACTGTTGCATTAAATCGGACGCGTATTCGGACCTGCTCAACCGGTCTATCGAACCGCTCCAGGTAAGCATGCACACGCTGAATGGCCTCCGGTGAATCAACAACAACCAGTGAATTGGTCCGCTCGCTGACCGTAACGGTTCCCTCAGCTGAAAGCAAAGCTTGGACAACCGGCACCAGCTCCGCGGCCCGGCGGTATTGAACCCTGATGACACCCACCTCCGCTGCCAGCAACGCACTGCAAAACAGCGCCGTCCCGATAACCAGGCACAAACACAGAAAAGCCTTAAAGCTGGATTTTACTGAAGAATTCATGATCCGTCCGATTACCTGTATCTTGCATGAAAAGTAATGAGAAGTTGAGATTGTATTTAATGGATTAAGATCATTTTATCTCATTACTTTTCACCCTTCGGGCGAGCCGGAGGCTTCCATCTGCTGCGTTATTAAGGGCTTGCAATAGCTTACTATGACTGCACCCTTAAATCCCTTGCATATGAA
>JASFGZ010000062.1:0-13482 GCA_050123495.1 Desulfobacterales bacterium | reverse complement strand
AGGGCTTTATAGGCGGAATCGTCTAAATAGGCGTTGCCGGACTTTTTGTCAAACCAGATATCTTCTATTTCACCGCTGCGTAAAATCTTGATGGCTAAGACAGCCTCCAGCTCGGTATTTTCGCCGGCAAGTTGCTGTGAAAAAGCCCAATTTTTTTGGATTTGGTATTGAATTTCAGCCTGATAAATTAAAATAGATTCCTGTATCCGTGCTCCGCCGGTCCCGGAACTCCCTAGCGGTCCTGCTCGGCCGGCGCCGGCTTTGCCGGAAGTACCTCCTGAACCCTTTGCAACTTGAGATTCGGCCTCACCCACCTGACGTTTCAAGCGGTCAAGGGCCGCAGCCACCGAATCGGTTTTAGTTTTTTCAACTTTTTTTTCAATGCTTTCGATGGCACTGTTGATAATCTTTTCACGATTAAAGGTCTTTTTTTTCAACGATTTCTTAATCTTTTTCTTTTTAGGTGCCAGAGACACTGCTTCCGCAGGCTTTTTGACAACCGGAACCGGCTTGGGCTCCGGCTTGGGTTCCGGCTTGGGTTCCGGAATCTTAACCGCCGGCTTCTGCGGCGGCTTCTTTTCAACCGGTTTCGGCTTTACGACCGCGGCAGCCGGTCCACCGGTATCGGGCCCGGGCGACGGCAAAGAAACCAGGCTGACATTTACCACTCCGGCCCGAAATCTTGGGCCTGAACCGAACTCCGGCATAAAAATCATCGCTCCGATGATCACCAGATGAAAAAGAAACGAGACACCAAAAGGAAATCCCAACGATTGGGAGCTCAGGTCTTTCCGATGGGATCTTCTGGCGTAAGCATGTTTGCTATCCTTCATTATTTTTTAGATTTTGACTTTTTCTTTTTGCCTTCTTTTTCAAAAATCTTCGGCTCGGTGACCATGCCCAGTTTTTCCACACCGGCGCCTTTAATTTCAGCCATGACCTGCACCACCGTTCCATAGGAGATATCTTTATCCGCTTTTAAATATACTTCCCGATCGGAACGGCCTTCCAGGATTTTTTTTAACTTTTCCCCAAGAAAATCGACGGTCACCTGAAAGTCATTGATGAAAATTTGATTTTTGGTATCGATCGTAATAATCAAATGCTCTTTTTCGGATTCCAGGGGTTCGGCAGTGGCTTCGGGTAGCGATACATCCACGCCTTGCATCATCATCGGCGCGGTCACCATAAAAATAATCAAAAGAACCAGCATCACATCAACAAAGGGCGTGACGTTGATATCGGACATAAGACGGCCACTATTTTCTCCGGCGGTCATGATCTTCTCCTCTCTGTGCGCAGGATATCACGTTCGATGATGTTTAGAAAATCCGCTGAGAAGCTCACCAGTTCGGATTCGACCACGCGTATTTTACTCATAAAATAATTAAACGCGATTACCGCTGGTATGGCGGCCGCCAGACCGGCGGCGGTTGCAACCAGCGCTTCTGAAATACCGGGTGCGACCACCGCAAGGTTGGCAGAGCCCATTCGACCAATCCCCACAAATGAATTCATAATTCCCCAGACCGTACCAAACAAACCAATAAACGGAGCCGTATTTCCGGTGGTTGCCAAAAAGGGTACGTACTGGGTCATTCGCGTCATCTCGGTTGTAATCGCCCGGCGTAACGAGCGCTTGATGTTATCTGTCCCGGTAAACCTGGCATCCAGGGACATACTTTGGCTGGCGGCCGGTTTATTGACGACCGGACTCGCCGGTGCGCCAGATTGGCTCATCTTTTTTAGTTCCACATAGCCGATCCTGAAAATTCGGGCCTGCGGACTTGCATGCAGCTGCTTTGCTTTGGCAAACGCATTGGACAGATCCCGGCTTTTCCAGAAAAAATTGGTAAACTCGGCCGATTCTTTATACGCCCTTCTGATATAACGGTATTTAATGAGAATGATTGTCCACGACATTATTGAAAAAAACAGCAGCAGCAGCATGATAAACTTCACCATCGGGCCTGCATTACTGATCATATGGACGATATCAAGCTGAGCAATACCCATAAAAATCTCCCCATTTCAGAGTTTGGTTCAGGTCAACAAGAAAAAATATGTTAAACAGAAGCCAAATTGTTGCGGTAAAAATATATTGGAATGATGCCTTCCTGGCTAAATACTCTAAAGTATAATGAAAATAAATAGAGTGTCAACATGTTTGAACGTTACGTTCGGGCATAATTTTAGGGTTGCGTTTAATAAATTCCCTCAATATGGTGTTCGATGTCAAAAAACAAGGTTTCAGTGTTCAGGTGTCAGGTTTCATAGGTATTATTGGACGGCACCCGAGGACGAGGACGAATAAAATGAGGAGAAGAAAATATCGTCCTCGTACTCGCACTCGTCCTCGAAAACTGACTGAAACCTGAAACCTAATAATTAGAAGCATAAAATATGCGCTACTGCAATACTACAACGCTTTTTAAGGTGTGGCTATGAAAAAAATTGCCAATTTGCTCTTTGAAGCCAAAATGCTCAAAGAAATTCCCCGCTCGGGATTTCATTTTCTCGGTTCCGGCAAAGAATCCATCGCGGAACATACGTTCAGCACAACATTTATCGCCTACGTGATGTCCCAATTAGAACCCGATGTTGACGCCCTCAAATTGATCAGCATGTGCCTGGTGCATGATCTTCCCGAAACCAGAGTCGGCGATCTGAATACGGTGCATAAAACTTACGTCACGGCAAATGAGGTCAAAGCCGTCAAAGATATCACCGACAGCCTGCCCTTTGGGTCATCAATCGCCAACCTGATTGCTGAGTTCAATGAGGGCAACTCACCTGAAGCCAAATTGGCCTATGATGCCGACCAGCTTTCCCTCATTCTGGAATTAAAAACCTTATCGGATATCGGGTATGCCCCCCCTGACAAGTGGCTGCCGCCGGTACTAAAACGATTAAAAACAGAAACTGCGAAAAAAATTGCCCGCAGTATTATGCAAACCAATCGGGATGAATGGTGGCTTAACAATTATGTTGACACAGATTAAAGAAATTATTAGGAATACATTTTTTCATGGTTCAAAATTTGTGTGTAATCGTATACACTTATGTGCGTAAATGTATACATTGGAGGTCATAATGAGCTGGTTGATCCGCACCTTTGGCGCATCCATCGGTAAGAAACTGTTGATGGCGTTTACCGGCCTGGGCTTTTTCGGTTTTCTGTGTGCCCATCTTGCCGGCAACCTCATGCTTTATAAGGGTGGTACGGCATTCAATACATACGCTCAAAAGCTCCACTCGCTGGGTCCGATTTTGACGGTATTTGAATTCGGGCTGCTGGCTTTCGCGATTATTCACGTCACAACCGGCATCTTACTTTTTGTTCAGAATTTAAAAGCAAGATCTGTGCCTTATAAAATCGATAGGAGCGCCGGTGGTCGCACCTTGAGCTCGAGGTTGATGCCCTATACCGGGCTTATTCTACTGGCATTTGTTATTTTTCACCTGATCAACTTCAGTTTTGTGGACAAGACCCAACGCACGATTTTTGAGATTGTGTCTGCGGCCTTTGCCAGCCCGACCTATATGATCATTTATGTGTTTGTTATGATTATCCTGGCATTGCATATCCGGCATGGTTTCTGGAGTGCCTTTCAGACACTTGGCGCCAATCACCCCCGGTACATGCCGGTGATTATGGTGCTGAGTATTGTTTTCAGCCTGATACTCGGATTCGGCTTTGGCCTGCTGCCCATCTACATATGGGCTATTGGATAACGAATAACAAATAACTTCTTCCGTTGAAAGGGAAACACGATGCCGTTTGAAGCTTATATACCTGGAGGACCGCTGACCGATAAATGGGACCGGCACCGTTTTGAATTGAAGCTGGTCAACCCGGCCAACAAGCGAAAATTTGAAATCATTGTAGTCGGTACCGGTCTGGCGGGCGCCTCGGCTTCCGCCAGCCTGGCTGAACTGGGATATCGCGTCAAGACCTTCTGCATTCAGGATTCACCCCGGCGAGCGCATAGTATTGCTGCCCAGGGAGGGATCAACGCCGCCAAAAATTACACGAATGAGGGCGACAGCGTCTGGCGCCTCTTCTACGATACGGTTAAAGGGGGCGATTTTCGGGCGCGGGAAGCCAACGTTTATCGTCTGGCTCAGCTGAGCAACAACATCATCGATCACTGTGTCGCCCAGGGGATTCCGTTCGCCAGAGATTACGGCGGTTTGCTGGCCAACCGTTCTTTTGGAGGTGCTCAGGTTGCCAGAACGTTTTACGCCCGGGGACAGACCGGACAGCAGCTGCTGCTGGGAGCTTACAGCGCTTTGATGCGCCAGGTTGCCGCGGGCATGGTCACAATGTTTCCGCGGCGCGAGATCCTGGATATGGTAATCGTTAACGGGCAGGCCCGCGGCATTATTGTTCGCAATCTGATCACCGGTGAACTGGAAAGCCACGCCGCCGATGCGGTGGTGCTCTCCACCGGAGGTTACGGCAATATTTATTATCTTTCCACCAATGCTGAATCTTCCAATGTCGGTGCCATATTTCGCGCCTATAAAAAAGGGGCCATGTTCGCCAACCCCTGTTTTACCCAGATCCATCCAACCTGCATCCCGCATACCGGTGATTATCAATCCAAGCTGACCTTGATGAGTGAGAGCCTCAGAAACGATGGCCGTGTCTGGGTGCCGCACGATCCCGACGATACCAGAGAACCCCAGGACATTACCGAAGAAAATCGCGATTATTATCTGGAACAAAAATATCCCAGCTTCGGAAATCTCGTGCCGCGGGATGTGGCCTCGCGAGCGGCCAAGGCCCAGTGCGACGCCGGCAAGGGGGTCGGGTTGACGCGCTGTGCGGTGTATCTGGACTTTGCCGATGCCATCAAACGCGACGGCAGGGAAACCATTGCTAAAAAATACGGCAACCTCTTTGACATGTACGAACTCATCACCGATGATTCTCCCTATGAAAAACCGATGATGATTTATCCCGCATCCCATTACACCATGGGGGGCTTGTGGGTGGACTACAACCTGATGAGCACGATTCCGGGACTATTTGTCCTGGGAGAAGCCAATTTTTCCGACCACGGCGCCAATCGCTTGGGAGCCAGCGCCCTGATGCAGGGATTGGCCGACGGCTATTTTATCATTCCTTACACGATTGGCGGATATTTTGCCGGAACAGAACTATCACCGGTCAGTGAAGACCAGGCCGCGTTTAAAGAGGTCACCCAATCGGCAGTTGAAAGCATCGCTAAACTAATGTCCATTAAAGGCAAGCGCACCGTCGACAACTTCGCCCGGGAGCTGGGGCAAATCATGTGGAATTATTGTGGCATGTCACGCAATGACGAAGGTTTGAAAAATGCCTTGAAACAGGTTAAGGATCTGCGCGCCGAGTTTTGGGAAAATGTGTTGGTACCTGGAACGGATAGGGATTATAACAAAAGTCTGGAAAAGGCCGGTCGTCTGGCGGACAGCCTTGAATTTGCCGAATTGATGATTCATGATGCACTGAATCGCGCCGAGTCGTGCGGGGGCCATTTCCGGGAAGAATCTCAAACCGAGGAGGGCGAAGCCAGGCGCGATGATGATGGCTTTTCACATGTTTCGGTCTGGGAATACGATGGTGCCGACACGATGCCGAAATTTCACAAAGAACCACTGGTCTTTGAAAATGTGGAGTTGTCCCAAAGGAGTTACAAGTGAAAAAGCTACCGGAAACGATTAACGTAACCCTGAAGATCTGGCGCCAGCAAGGACCTGAAGACAAAGGTCATTTTGAAACCATTGGCGCTCAAAGCATATCGATTCATATGTCCTTTATCGAAATGCTGGATACGGTTAACGAGCAACTGACTCTGGAAGGCAAAGACCCGATTGCATTTGACAATGATTGCCGCGAGGGAATCTGCGGCACATGCGGTGCTGTGGTCGACGGTCGCGCCCACGGCCCGCAAAAGGCGACCACGCTTTGCCAGCTTCACATGCGAAAATTTTCAGACGGTGACACGATCGTGGTGGAGCCCTTCCGCGCCCGGGCTTTTAAGGTGGTCAAGGATCTGGTGGTGGACCGCAGCCCCTTTGATAAAATCATTCAGGCCGGCGGATATGTATCCGTCAATACCGGCGGCGCGCCGGATGGCAATGCGATTCCCATACCCCAGGAAGTTGCTGAAAAAGCAATGGATGCGGCCGCCTGTATCGGATGCGGTGCCTGTGTAGCGGCCTGTCCCAGCGCCTCTGCCATGCTTTTTGTCAGCGGCAAAATTTCGCAACTGTCCCTGCTGCCCCAGGGCAAACCCGAAGCGGCCCGGCGCGCTCTAAATATGGTTAAGGCGATGGATGCTTGCGGCTTCGGGAACTGTTCCAACCACCGAGAATGTGAATATGCATGTCCCAAAGAGCTGTCCATCATCAATATTGCCCGCTTAAACCGCCAATTCTTTAAGGCCAGCTTTTTTTCGGATGAAGCCTAACGGGGACGAGACGGATCCAAAAAGATTAATTTATCACGAAAGCGCGAAAGAATGAAAACCCAAAGCGGTTTTCCGAGGTGCAGCATGGATCAAATTACGGCCTTTTTCGCTAATCTTGAAACCACACTGGGCATACAGACGCCCTATCTGAAAATGGCATTCAAGGTTACGCTGGTTATTATTGGCTTCTTAATTGCTTGGCTCATCTTGCGACAGGTTCTTGCTTTCATTGAAAAGCGGATGCAAAAAGTCAACCTGATAGAAATTCAAGGCCAGCTCTTCAAAATTATACGCACCGCACTTTTTTACGCCCTGGTGTTGATTGCCGGGACCTATATCATCGAATTATTCAACCTCCCGTTGCTGGAAAAGATTTTCCATGCCCTGTTTGTCATTCTGTTTGCCCGTCCCAGCAAAAATTTCCTGATCGTCATCATCCGTTATCTGCAATCCCGCTTGGTCTATAAAACCGATAGCAAGGTCGATGATATTCTCTTTGATCTTCTCATTCGGTTTTCGAACTTTATCGTCTACACCGTGGCGATTGTCATTGCCCTTGATCTTCTGGGAATCAATGTGGTGCCGTTTATTGCCGGTGCCGGGGTGGCCGGGGTGGCCATCGGTTTTGCCGCCAAAGATACACTGTCGAATCTGATTGCCGGAGTTTTGCTGATCATCGATCGCCCCTTTGAGGTGGGGGATCGAATTGAGGTCTGGAGTGCGCCGGCCGGCAGTTCCACCTGGGGCGATGTAATCGATATCGGATTGCGGGCCACCAAGATCAAAACAACCGACAATATCATTATCATCATTCCCAATAACGAAATAATGCTGCGGGATATCATCAATTACACCATCATTTCGGAAAATATCCGGGTGCGGATTAATATCGGAATTGCCTATGATGCGGATTTGCAGAAAGCCAAAAGAGCCATTCTGGAAGTGGCAAAAGCAACCGAATGGGTGTTAGACGATCCACCACCGAAAGTGGTGGTAAGAAATTTTGGAGAGTCTGCCGTGGGTTTACAGTTGCGGGTTTGGATTCATGACGCCCGCCGGCGGATGGACACGATTTCCCATATCACCGATAAAGTCAAAGAGGCATTTGATGCCGAGGGCATTGAAATCCCCTACCCCAAGCGAGACATCTACATTACCCAAAAGAGTGACTGAAAGCTATCATTTGGAGGACTGGAATGATGGAATGTTGGAATATTGGGTTTGCGCAATGAGATCTGTTTTTATTTGGGAGGTCATATTAAAACTTTAAAGAAGTCCGCTATCCGTTTTTAATACCCATTATTCCATTTTTCCACCATTCCATTATTCCATGGGATACTTAAAGGCAAACACCACCTCAATGGTGAGAAATCAAAGCCTGATCTTCTTGGCGGAACTCTGTGCTCTACCCAGCCGTCAGAATATCTTCAACCTTCTTGACAAATTCCAGAAGATCGAATGGTTTGGAAATAACGTTGGTAAAACCCAGTCTGGCCATTTCATTGAGTTTGGCGTGATCCGGATAGCCCGTTGAGACGATCACTTTCATGTCAGACAGCTCGGGTTCATTCTTTATAATACGGCAAACTTCAAGCCCATCCATTTCGGGCATAAAAATGTCCAGAATCAGCAGGTCCGGGCGATAGGTCCCCAGCTTGATCGTCGCTTCGATCCCGTTGGTCGCCTCCTCGATTAAATAGAGCCGATCTTGATTTAGTGTCAGGGCTTCGATCAACATCTCCCTTATGGCCTGATCATCATCCACAATCAAAATTTTAACGGCTTCGCGCTTTAAAAGGGTGGGCAACGAAACGGTAAAGGTGGTGCCTTTTCCTTCCCGAGTTTTAAAAGAAATATCCCCACCATGGGCCTGGACAAGACCATAGGTTACAGAAAGACCCAGACCGGTTCCTCCTTCTGCCTGTTTATCGGTAACAAACGGCAAAAACAACTTATCGGCAATTGCGGGTGATATACCGCCACCGTTATCAATGATTTGCAGATAAATACGCGCGTCTTTCCTTTTAAATGCGGTATTTATCCGGATGACGCCATCGGCATGGTCAATCGCTTGAATTGCATTGATGATAATATTTAGAATGATCTGCTCGATGCTCTGGAGGTTTCCTGCGATTAAGGGCAGATTTTCATCCAGATCAAGCTGGATTCGTACACCTGATTTTCTTAACGTGGTTTGCGCCAATCGCATGGCATTTTTTACGGCCATATTAATCTGCACCGTTGACTTTTCAGCTACATTTGACTGTTTGGAAAAGTTTTTCAGATCGGAAACTATTTTTGCAATCCGATTGGCGGCCATATCCATATCTGCAACCAGCTGGGGTAAGTTATCCTTCAAAAAATCGTATGTAAAACCGCCATATTTCTGATGCGGCACCCTTTCTTTTTGCGCCATCAATACCGGCAGGAGGTCAGACCAAATCTTCTCAATCAGCGGCAAATTATACATAATCAGGTTAATCGGATTATTAATCTCATGCGCCACACCCGCCACTAAGGTTCCCAGTGTTTCCATCTTTTGGGACTGGTGGAGCTGTTGCTCGCTTTCCTTCAAGGCTTCTTCGACCCGCCGGCGCTGGGATTCCAGCTTTTGCGTTTGCTTCCGCAACGCCATCAGGTCCTCGATGAGTTGTTGCCTGGATTTTTCCTGATCTTTCATTACACAGTCTATATTTTTACACATTCAAAAGTTGCATCTGTTTTTAAGGTCATTGTGGCAATCTTTTGAAATTGATCTGTAACATCAGATACAAAAAGGGTCAGCTTGCCATTTTGGGCCAATTGTTTGTCGATCTCAGCGTGATTTTCTAGAAATCTTTTAAGATCATCGGCAACGCTGATAGAGGAGTCGATCAAATGAACCCGTCTTCCAATCTTTCGTTGAATGACCGCTTTCAGAAGTGGATAATGGGTACAACCCAAAATGAGGGCATCAATCTGGCGGGTTTTCAGGGGCTGGAGATATTTTTTTATGATCATCGCCGTTTCCGGCTTACGTAACCACCCCTCCTCAACTAAAGGTACCAGGAGCGGACAGGCAATCGAATAGACTTTGGCGGCGGGCTGCCGTTCGATTATCTTTTTCTCATAAACACCGCTGGTTACGGTTGCGCGTGTGCCGATGACGCCGAATCTGAATTTCTTTGATGAATTTAATGCAAGTTCGACTGCGGGTGTAACAACTTCGAAAATGGGCACAGCAAATCGCTTCAGAACCTGTGCAGTGGCAACACTCGAAGCCGTATTACAGGCAATTACGATTACACCGGCGCCTCGGCTCAGGAGAAACTCAATATTTTTTACCGCGTAACCAATCACCGTTTCGGGGCTTTTCGTTCCATAGGGTGTATGGGCTGTATCACCGAAATACACAATATCATACCCCGGCATCTTTTCCATAATTGCCCTGGCGACGGTTAAACCACCCACCCCTGAATCAAAAATTCCAATCATACTATGGTAATATTAGATGGATTTATGAATGAATTCAAAGACGTATCTTTGTATCTGATCGTCGCTAACGTCTACTCGCATCCCGGGGCACGAGGCCGCCATTGCCTTCCAGTTCTTGGGGTCAACCAAGATACTCTCGATAAATGGCCAATTTCTGCACATCCGAGGTTTTACCGCATGAATGCTGCACAGCTTATCCCAAAATACACAATAACCGTTTGTCCCTTGGGCAATCAGGGGTCTGTCACCCGACATCTGGCAGTAACGTTTGAAAAATGTGTTGTGTCCCAGACCCAGATACCGGCTGATAATATCGATCTCGCGTTCGGTGATATAGGTGCCGCCATACCCTTTGCAGCAATCCCCGCAACGTCGGCATGTAAACAAATGCCCCTGTCCGACGACGGTATCAGACGTCATGACGCGCCTCCATGGCTTTTTTTAAGGTCACCTGATCCACATATTTCAGATCTCCTCCCATGGGTACACCGGACGCAATTCGCGTCACCTTGACCGCATAGGTTTTCAGGCGCTCGGCAATAAAGGATGCTGTGGCTTCACCTTCCACGCTTGTGCTGGTCGCCAGAACAACCTCTTTTATCTGGCCGCGCTTAATTTTTGCAATTAACTCACCCATGCGGATATCTTCGGGTCCTACCCCGTTCATCGGTGAAAGCACACCGGACAAAATATGATACCGGCCGATAAAGGCACCTGATTTTTCCATGGCCACCATATCCGCAGGCTGTTCAACAACACATAAAAGAGATGCATCTCGGGTTGGATCCGCACATATTCTGCAAACCTCATCGTCGCTTAGACCATAACACACCTTACATAAACGGACGTTCTCTTTAGCCTCCAGGATACTTTTTGATAATTGCTCGACCTCCTTGCGCGGTGCCCGCAGGATATGCATGGCCAGGCGTTCGGCGGTCTTTTCTCCAATTCCGGGCAGTTTGCAAATGTTTTTTATTAAATGGACGATCGTCGCAGGATAATGGCTCATCTGTTTCCCGTTTTATTGGTTTTATTTGTTTTATTTGTTCAATTGGTTAAAAAAAACATGGGCTATTGATTAATTTATGCCCACTTTAAGCATGACGGTCAAAATTAGCTCAACGAATTAAACCAATACAACCAATTGAACCAATTAAACCGGTACCTACATTAACCCCGGAATATTCAGGCCACCGGTCAATTTACTCATTTCGGCGGCAACCATTTCCTGGGATTTGGTTAGGGCTTCGTTTACCGCTGAAAGTATTAAATCCTGAAGCATCTCAATATCTTCGGGATCGACCACCTCTTTTTCGATCTGGATGGATACGATTTGCTGCTTGCCGTTGGCAACGACTTTTACCATTCCACCCCCGGCGGCGGTTTCCACTGTTTTCCCAGCCATCTCTTCCTGTAGCTTTAACATCTGCGATTGAAGCTTCTGAGCCTGCTTCATCATATTACCCATGCCTTTCATCACTGTACCTCCGTTTTGGATTCAATAAAAGCTCATAGCTCACAGCTCATAGCAAGCCTTGATCTATGAGCTATCAGCTAAGAGCTGCAGGGCCTAAAGCCTTTCTACTCTAACTTTACATCAATTAATTTACCATTAAAAATTTCTATGGCATCAGCCACCAGTGGATGGCTTAACGCTTTTTGTTTTAAAAGGTTGTCATTTTGGGATTTTTTTTTTGAGTTGCCAACATCAGTTTCAGGATGACACGCCAGCACAACATCTATATCTTTTCCAAAATATTCTCTGCAAATCTTTTTTAAGGCCGCCATATTTTTTTCGCGCTGAAGCATATTTAGAGTAAAACCGTTGGCGCGCACTTCAATTTCGATGCTAGCGGCGGTTACCTGCTTCAGCCGGCACTTGGCCAGACTTGCGCCCAGCGCGGGATTTTTTTGTGCGATTATCTCATAGAGTTGATCCCAGGTAACATCCAGGTTTTTCAATGCATCACCCGTTATCGCCGGTGTTTTAGGCGATGAAAGTGCGGGATCTATCTGAGAATCTGAAGACTCTGTTTTTGCAGCTGGCTTCGGCACATGCATTTCTGATTTCACATCTGATTTCCGGTCGGAATGTTCAACTCCGGGCTGACGATAAAATTCCTGCCTCAGATGATCCAGCTTATCAATTAATGTATCTATCGGTAAAGCCGGTTTGATCTGATCCATTCGAATAAATGCCATTTCTAGCGCAAGTTTGGTATCCGCCGACAGCCGGATTGAAACCTCCTCACGATACAAGTAGTCAAAAATCTGGTTTAAGACAGCGCCGGATACCTTACGTGCCTGTTCAACCATCTGATCTAACTCATATTGCGGAAGATCTACCAATTTGCTGATATTTTGGCCCATTTTAACAACGATCAGATTCCGGAAATGCTCGAGTAAATTTGTGTAAAGTTTTTTCAAATCATGTCCGCGATTGTAGCTATCATCTAGCGTGTCCAAAATGAGTGAAATATCACCGCGCAAGATCGTATCACATAGATCGAAAACATATTTGCGATCTATTACGCCTAAGATATCAAGTACCTGATCATGGTCAACCGAGCCTTTAAAGCACGCCAGAACTTGATCAAGCAAGCTTAATGCATCACGCATGCTGCCCGTCGCTTCGCGCGCAATGAGCACCAGGCTTTCATCTGAAATCTGGAACTTTTCCTCCCGGCAAATGTAAGCCATATGTTGCACCATCGAATTCAAACTGATGCGTCTGAAATCGTGTCTCTGACAGCGAGATAGAATCGTTATCGGGATCTTGTGAGGTTCGGTGGTTGCAAAAATAAACATCACGTGGGGCGGGGGCTCTTCGAGGGTTTTAAGCAGCGCATTGAAGGCTGGTATGCTGAGCATATGCACTTCATCAATGATATAGATTTTATAAAGGCTGTGGGCGGGCATGTATTTAATATTTTCGCGCAATTCTCTAACCTGATCGACGCTGTTATTGGATGCGCCGTCAATTTCAAATACATCGACGGCATTGCCGAAAGTGATCTCCCCGCAGGAACGGCACTGATTGCAAGGTACGGGAATAGGACCCTCCTTACAATTCATTGCCTTCGCCAAAATACGCGCAACCGTGGTCTTACCGGTTCCTCTGGGCCCCGAAAACAGTACCGCATGGGCAACGCGATCGGAAGATATCGCATTTGATAACGTGCGGGTTATATGATTTTGCTCAATAACCTGGTTAAAGGTTTGCGGACGGTATTTACGTGCAAGCACGAGATAGGACATAGCGAAGTGCCTAAAATTTAGAATGCCTAAAATGCCTGAAATTAAAGAATGTATTAGATGCCTTTCAATGGACAGGATACCTTAACTTTAGGCATTTCCAATTTTAGGCATTTTAGGCATTTTTATTAGTGATGGCGGAGAGAGAGGGATTCGAACCCTCGGTGCCGCTTTTGACAGCACACACGATTTCCAGTCGTGCTCCTTCAGCCAGCTCGGACATCTCTCCAAAAAAATTTTTCCAAAATTTTATTGGCGGAAGGGGTGAGATTCGAACTCACGGAGAGCCTGAAGA
>JASFGZ010000061.1:0-13567 GCA_050123495.1 Desulfobacterales bacterium | reverse complement strand
CAACGATGACAAACCGAGAATGGAATGCCGGTGAGTTGCTCGAACTTTCTGGGTACTTCTGGAAGACCGGCACCCTGCATGCAGCCGTTAAACTGGATGTATTTACCCTCATTGGTAAAAAGCAGCTAACCAGTGTTAAGGTTGCAGAAAAATTAGACACTGCGCCCAAAGGGGTAGAACGACTCCTCAACGCCCTGGTGGCGATGGAACTTCTATCAAAAGTAAATGATACGTACTCAAACACCCCTTCCAGCTTAGAACTTCTCTCTAAAGATTCTCCTAAATATCTCGGCCACATCATCATGCATCACCATCATCTCGTCGAACCATGGTCGCAGCTTGATCGGTGTGTTCAATCCGGGCAACCGATTCGTGAGCGGTCATCATTTGGCAAGAAAGAATGGAGAGAAAGTTTTTTGATGGGCATGTTTAACATGGCCATGAGTATGGCGCCCTTGCTAGTTGCCAAAGTAGATATTTCTTCTCGCCGGCATTTGCTTGACCTAGGCGGCGGTCCGGGCACGTATGCGATTCATTTTTGTCGCCATAATCCTCAATTAAAAGCCACTGTTTTTGATTTGGCCACCACGCGGCCCTTTGCCGAAAAGACCATCAAGCGGTTCGACCTTGCCGATCGGATCGATTTTGTGGGTGGAAATTATCTCAAAGATGATTTTGAAGGGTCCTACGATGCAGCCTGGCTCTCCCACATCCTACACGGCGAAGGTCCGGCTGAATGCCAAAAAATCATACAAAAAACCGTTGCCGTTTTGGAACCCGGAGCCATCATTATCATCCATGATTTTATCCTTAACAATTCGATGGACGGCCCCCTCTTCCCGGCTCTTTTTTCTCTCAATATGATGCTGGGAACCGATTCCGGACAGGCGTATTCAGAACAGCAACTCATGGATATGCTGGCGGATGCCGGCCTGAAGGACATTCAACGCTTGCCCGTTCAAACCCCCAACGATTCCGGCCTTATCACCGGGATTGTCTAATCCTTTTTATTCATGCTCAGGCAAAGAGGCTAAGGGTTTTTTATCTATATATCAAATACATAAAACGGTTCTTAAGCCAGTATTGGTTTAATAGGCATTTGAAATGCTTTTAAAAACGCAGATTTTGTTTGTGGCAAGGCGTAAGGCGAATTAAAAACGGAGCGTACACGGTAGTACGTGAGTATTTTAATTCGGCTTACAACACAGCCAGCGAGCAAAAGATGGATTTATAAAAGCATTTCTTGACAATTGGTGAGGTTAATGCTTTTGTTCAAGTTTTGAAATTGAATAGACCCGCACCGGGAGTGCCGGGCGAATGAAAGGAGCCTAAGCACGTATGGCAGAAAAAGCTTTTGAGCCGACCGGCCCGATGGGACCGCAGATTTTCGGACTGCCGATTGATCGGGAAACACTTTTTTCCAATCACAAAAAAATATATAAAAAGCGCATTGAAAATCGGCAGCGCAAATTAATTATCAAATTGGCGTTTCTCAAACCTTTTTTAAAACAGGGTGAAAAAATTTTACAGGTTTCGACCGGATATTCACCGATAACAGCGCTTGCCCAGTTTGTAACCGGGTTTTTATTTGTTTATTTGAAAAGATCTTTGTTTGTATTTACCAATTACCGTATTTTGCATATACCCACGACCCCAAACTACAAATTTAAAAACCTCATCGCTCAAATCCGGTATGAAGGCTGCCGTTCCATTACTCTGAAGGGCGGGACCCTGGTTGTGGAGTATGTAAAATTCGGCAAGCCGGAAAAATTTAGGGCGATTGGGCTTTCGGAAAGAAGAAAAATCAGAGCGCTGCTCAAAAGCAAGCCGCTGTCGGGGACCAAAACCAGTTTAGGCGAGCGCTTCCACCTCTGTCCGCAATGTACCCGTCCACTATTGGCCGGGAAGTATGTCTGCCAATCCTGTCAGCTCAAGTTTAAAAATAAGATTCTGGCCTATATTATTGCCATCCTCATTCCGGGAGGGGGCTATTTCTATACGCGCCATTATTTCGTCGGGCTGCTTAACGCGATGGTCGAAATTTCTCTACTGGTATACATTGTTTTAATCCTGAAAGGCGTGCTGATCGGGGTTGAGGGCATCATGAGCTATCCGCCCTTGCTGGGCGCCATATTTCTGCTCGTAAAAATCATTTCCGTTATCCATTCCACTCATTTTATCGAAGAATTTATTCCCAGAAAAAAACAAATCCAAACCAATCCCGCCGCTGCCAAACCCCGAGCAGCGAATTAAAACCGAATCGCAACGCGGCCATTGAGCGTTAGATGCATTTTGGAGACAGGTTCTACTTGTTCCACGAGAACAACGAAGCCCCTAACGTCAAAAAACCGAGCGTCATCAGCGAAAGAACGATAATCTCCGGACCCACCTCGATCAAGCCGGCCCCGTCATGCATCACCTTGCGGGCGGCGGTCAGCATGTGCGTCAGCGGGAAAATTTTAGCCGAACTTTTTACCCACTGAGGTGCGCCCTCCAGAGAAAACCAGACCTCGGATAAAAACATCATCGGCCAGGAGATAAAGTTTAGAATTCCTGTGGTGAACTCTTCACTGGTTCCCCTGGAAGCCAGCACCAATCCCAGGGAGGTCAGACTCAGGCTGCCGAGGAAGAAAATTACAAACAAATCCAGATATGACCCTTGCACCCTGAATGAAAAAATAAGATCACAACCCGTCCAGACAATCACCAGGGTAAACATGAGCAGAAAGATACGCGAGATTGCCTGGGCTGTTAAATATTCAAATGCACTCAAAGGGGTCGCTTTCAGGCGCTTTAAAACCCCGTTTTTGCGATAGCGCACAACAACGTATCCCACACCCCAGAGGGCGCTGAACATCATGTTCATCGCCAGGATGCCCGGAAACAGCCAGTCGATATAACGGATCGCACTTCCTTGAATTTCTCTTTTTTCAGCATTGAGTTTGTTTTCTGCTGGCAAAAGGCTGGCCTTAAACATTTGCTCGACGACGTAGCCTTTGGGCGAAGCATCACTGACCCAATATTGATAGGGGCCATTGCCGGTTTTTAACAAAAAATCAATTCGGTGATGCTTTAGCTTTTCCAGGCCTTCTGCTGCATTTGGAAACCCGATAAATTTGAGATATTGCATATCTTTAAAGCGTTGCGGGATGTTGACTTGCGCAGTGGAAACCTGCTTTGTTTCAGATGGGAAAATGCCGATTTTATATTCGGTATAGGTTTTGCCGCCAAAAATAATGCCGAAGCCGGCAACCAGCAAAAACGGAAATAAAAAGTTCCAGCCGAATGCCGAGCGGTCGCGGAAGAACTCATAATTTCTGGCCTTCAAGATGGCCCAAAATCGCTTAAAGCGCATGATTATTCTCGCAGCTTGCGTCCGGTGAGGTTTAAAAACACGGATTCCAGATTCGGTGACCGCACCGTGATGTCCGACAAATCGACATCATGGGAGATCAATTGCTCCAAACATTGATTGACATCATCGGTTTTAATTTCGATGGTGTCTTTTAATTCACGAATCGGCAGCGGGAAGCCGTTTGCCTTGAGTGCATAAAGTTCCCGGGGAAGAACCACGGTAATCCCGTGACTGTACTGTCGAATTAGCGCATCGGGTGATCCCTGAGCGATAATCTTACCGTAGTCCATAATGGCCACTTCATCACAGAGATACTGCGCTTCTTCCATGTAGTGGGTGGTCAGAATAATGGTTTTCCCTTCGGCTTTGATTCCCTGGATTAGATCCCATAAATTCCGCCGGGCCTGGGGATCAAGTCCGGTGGAAGGCTCATCCAAAAAGAGCAGATCGGGCCGGTTGATCAGGGCCAGGGCCAGCAGGAATCGTTGGCGTTGTCCGCCGGATATTTTGTCATTGTATTGATCGAGAAATTCATCGAGTCTGCACAGCCCCACGAGGTCTTCAATCCTGCTGGTCTTTGTGAAAAGGCTTTGGAAGGTTTGCAGAGTTTCGCCAACGGTCAGAAGATTTAACAGGGCCGTGCTTTGAAACTGAATGCCGACCTCTTCTCTAAATAAGGGTGAGCGCGATTTTCCTTTGTAAAGAATCTCGCCGGCTGTCGGCGGTATTACATCTTCAATGACTTCAATTGTTGTCGTCTTGCCGGCGCCGTTAGGACCCAGCAGGCCGAAACAGACACCCTGTCGGATGGCAAAGCTGATCCCATCAACCGCAACCACAGTCTCATATTTTTTTACTAGATTTTTTACTTCGAGGATGGGGTCCATTTTAAAATGTGTTTAGCCACGGACGCACACAGACATCCACAGACAAATAATTCATAAAACCATACTTTCTTGAGAAAATTTCTTCACAAAAAAAGGTCCGGATGCATCTGTGCGAGTCTGTGGCTAATTCCCAAGAATTTTTCATCTATGATAAATCTTCAGACTAAGATATCAATACTTATTTGCATCTGATTTTGATTTGGCTCATATCGTTTTTCCGGGCTGTCATCACAGCGCGGGAAAGGTTGCGACTAAATGGCTTGACATTCTTTTTTTGGCAACTTAGTTTTTCTCTGCGATGAACGCACAAAATTACAGTTTAAAAGGTTGAACTTATGCTACCGGTAGTATCTATCGTCGGCCGCTCTCAATCCGGCAAAACCACACTTATCGAAAAGCTGATTCCAGAATTGAAGAAACGCGGATACACAGTCGGCACCATCAAGCATTCGCACCATAACCCGGATATTGACCGCTCGGGCAAAGACAGTTCCCGGCATAAGGCCGCAGGTGCCGATACCGTTATTTTTCATTCACCCGGGAAAATTGCCATGGTCAGAAATGATCACAATGGAGATCTGGATAGCCTGCTGGGGTATTTTAATGATGTTGATCTGGTGATCACCGAAGGTTACAAAACAGGAAACAAACCCAAGATTGAAATCGTGCGCTCCGCGCGACATTGTGAGCCCCTGTTAAAAGATGATACGCTTCTAATTGCGGTGGTGACCGATGTGGATCTTCAATTAGACGTCCCTAAATTCGGATTTGAAGATGTTGTGCCCTTAGCCGATATGATCGAAGAAAAATTTCTATGAGCCTATCTTTGCCTGCGAACGCCTCCAGGGGCCTGGCCTGGCCCGAACTTACACGGGGTACACTATTAAAACGCTACAAACGGTTTCTTGCCGATGTGAAGCTGGAAACCGGTGAAATTGTCACAGCACATTGTCCCAATACCGGCAGCATGAAGGGGTGCTGTGAACCGGGCCGGACCGTTTACCTGTCAATGCATGACAATCCCAAACGCAAGTACAAATACACCTGGGAATTAATTGCAATGCCCACTTCCATGGTGGGTGTCAACACCCTGGTGCCGAACCGGTTGGTCCACAAATCGATTGTTCAAAAATTGATTCCAGGGTTATCCGATTACAAAAATATCCAGCCGGAAGTCAAAATCAGTGCGCATTCCCGCATTGACCTGATGCTGACCGCTGGAGGTCTTGAACGTTGTTATGTTGAAATTAAAAACTGCACCCTGGTTAACGAGGGCATTGCCCAGTTTCCCGATGCCGTCACTTCCAGGGGCCTTAAGCATATCATCGAGCTGAAAAACCTTGCAGATACTGGCCATCGCTGTTTGATGTTTTATTTTATCCAGAGAATGGATGCGCGGGTGTTTCGGCCGGCCGACCACATCGATCCCGAGTACGGCCGTGGCCTGCGGTGGGCGGTCAAGAATGGAATCGAGGTTCTGGCCTACGATGTTCGAATAGACATGCAAGGAATTGAATTAAATAAAAATATTCCCTGTGATCTTTAAAAGGGGGGCGCCACAGGGGGTTTGACATAAGCGCCGAAATCATATACCTAAATTTTGCATTAAAATAGATGAGAATCTTTTTGCTATTTAGATACAGCTGGTTTGCACAAGAATTTAGCACAAACCATTTTGCCAAAAAATTAAATCGGATGATAATCTATTTTATTTCTCGTCTATTTTCACCCTGCGGGCGAGCCGGAGACTCCCATATGCTGCGTTATTAAGGGCTCGAAGTAGAATAATACGACTTCGCCCTTAAACGCCCTGCCTATGGAAGCCTCGGGCTCGTGTAAAATTCAGGATATAGTTTTTTTCGATTGGAAAGCTGGAATAATAGAATTGGGGAATGATGTCGGATTTTTCATTAGAAAATTTGATGTGTCACCGGGATAACCTGGAAAATGTCCTGGATAATCTTAAAGAAGGAATTATCGCCCACGATATGGACCGGCGCATCTTTTTTTTCAATACCGAGGCCGAACGCATCACCGGTTACCAGCGTGAAGAAGTGCTGGGCCGGGATTGCCATGAGGCTTTTGGTAGTCCTTTTTGCGGGGAGCGCTGTGCCTTTTGTGAAGATCCGCCCAAACTGGCTGAGAAATCGGAATACACGATGAACATCAGCACCCGAAGCGGCGAACAGCGACGCATCGAAATGACAGTCACCAGCATGCGGGACGGTGACGAACAGCTTACCGGTGTACTGACCTCGTTTAAGGATATTACGGACATTTTCAGTCTTAAAGAACGTGCCGGGGAACTGAGCAGCTTTGGCAACATCATCGGCCATGACCGCAAAATGATAAATATCTTTAAACAGATCAAAGATGTTGCCGATTATGATTACCCGGTTCACATCTTCGGTGAAACCGGGACCGGCAAGGAACTGGTGGCTGCGGCCATCCACCGCGAAAGCCGTCGCGGCGGCGCTCCGTTTGTACCGATCAATTGCGGCGCCCTGCCGGAGGGCTTGATTGAAAGCGAGCTTTTCGGACACGTAAAAGGTGCTTTTACCGGTGCGATCCGGGATAAAAAGGGCCGTTTTGAGCTGGCGGATGCCGGAACCGCGTTTTTGGACGAGGTGACCGAGCTTTCAAATAACATGCAGGCCAAGCTTTTACGGTTTTTACAGGAAGGCAAATTTGAAAGAGTGGGCGGAGAACAAACCATAACCGTCGATGTGCGGGTCATCAGTGCCACCAACAAAAATCTGAAAGAAATGGTTAAACGCGGCAAGTTCCGGAAAGATCTATATTATCGACTGAATGTGATACCGATTGAGCTGCCGCCGCTGCGCGACCGCAAAATCGACATTCCTTTGCTGAGCGAACACTTTTTGCAGGAAGGTCGGGAGCGCTATGGCAAGAAACTTCTCAAGATATCCAGCAAGGCCTTGTCGTTGATGCTGGATTACCGCTGGCCGGGAAATGTGCGCGAATTACAGAACGCCATCCAGTTTGCCATTGTTAAATCCAGCGGCCGGGTGATTTCTGCGGATGATCTGCCGCTGGAGCTTCGGGATCTTGAAAATATCTGCTTACGGAGAGGCCCGTCGCGCAAACTGGATCCAGATTCGGTCCGGTCGGCGCTTGAACGAACCGGCGGCAACAAGGTTAAGGCCGCCAAGCTTCTCGGTGTTGGCCGGGCGACTTTATACCGATTTTTAGGCGATCACCCGGACCTGCTCGAAACCGTAAATCTGCCTTTTTAATTTTTGGGACTTTAAGCGCATCACTGTATGCTCGATCTCTGTGATGACCTAAATCAAGCGGACATAGTGGCCAGCACTACTTAATTTTACTCAAGACTAAAATTGCCCGAAGGGCTAGCTGGTTTTTGGTTTTCGCCCTCTCAGCGAAAACCAAAAAAAAAACTAACCGCTGCGCCCTCCGCGCCCTGGGCGAAGCGGGTGTGAGGTAATTTTATAACCTCAAGAAAGGTCGAATAGATGCTTACCCTGGAAGAATTAAAAAAAGATACCGATCTGATCAATGAGATCGAATGGGATATGACGCCCGAAGAAGCTGTTAAACAGTATCTGGAGTGGGGCAATACGGATTGGGGCAGCGGTAAATACGTCATCCGATCCAAAAGCGATTATACAACCTATTTTGTCGTGAATTGCTGGCGCAAGCCCTACTATATTTACCTGATCCGCCGGAATTCAGAAGAGGCACTTGAACTGGCGAAATTCGAGCTTCCGGTGCAGTTTGAAAAGGATGTTTGCGAGCTTAAAGGCGTGTATGCACTGGAAGACGATGCCAAGGCCTGGCTGCGAAAAGAATTGGGGGTTTAAGGAGATATTTATGGACATGGACAGGATCGAGAGCAGGCAACAGCTGGATCGGCTGGCAAAAGAATTTCGTTATATTATTACGGATATTATGTGCCGGGCGGGCGGAGGGCATATCGGCGGATCCCTCAGCCTGGTGGAAATTATCATCACGCTGTATTTTAGAATCATGAATATCAAACCGGACAATCCGCGCTGGGAAGATCGGGACCGCTTCGTATTATCCAAAGGACATGCCGGCCCGACTCTCTATACCGCGCTGGCTTACAAGGGCTATTTTAAAAAAGACGTGCTACTGACCCTGAATGCCAACGGCACAGAATTGCCGAGTCATGTGGACCAGGTCATCACACCCGGCGTTGATCAGACCGCAGGTTCGCTGGGTCAGGGATTGTCCTGTGCGAATGGAATCGCCCTGGCCAATAAACTAAAAAACAGAACAAACAATGTCTTCTGCATTATAGGTGACGGAGAATCCCAGGAGGGACAGATATGGGAAGCTGCGATGTTTGCGGCCCAGCATAAACTGGATAACCTGGTGGTCATCACCGACTACAACAAAATGCAAATCGACGCCGAAGTTGAACAAATCGTATCGCTGGAACCCCTGGTGGACAAATGGCGGGCCTTTGGCTGGGAAGTGTTTGAAATGAATGGGCATGATTGGGACGAGATTTATGACACCCTGAACAAGGCCATTGCAGTCAAAGACAAGCCTTCCATGATCGTGGCCCATACGATAAAGGCCAGGGGCAACGAATGTTATGAGAATCGGATTGAATGCCATTTCATCAATATCCCTGATGAAGACGAGCACAAAAGGGTCATCGGAGGCGTTTGCACCGACGATGATGGGCAGCCATTCCATTTTAACTGGACCGAAGGAAAAGACGCATGAAGTTACACGAGAAAGAATTAAGGGCCGTCTATACGGATACCCTTATTGAGTTGATGACAGAAAACAGCAATATCGTCTGTCTGGAAGCCGACCTGGGAAAATCATCCGGAACGGTTCCGCGGGTTTGGGAAGCATTTCCGGATCGTTTTTTTGATGTCGGGGTTGCCGAAGCCAACATGATGAGTATCTCGGCCGGTCTGGCAAATGAAGGCATGGTGCCGTTTTGCGCAACCTTTACACCGTTTGCCACCCGCCGGGCCTATGATCAGATCACCATTTCAATAGCCTATGCCGAAAATCCGGTAAAAATCGTCGGTACCGCACCGGGTGTCACCACAGCTAAAAATGGTGCCACCCACATGTGCTTTCAGGACCTTGCGATCATGCGCGCGATGCCGAATATGCGCGTTTACTGCCCGGCGGATGTCTATGAACTGCGTTCCATGGTCAGATACATGGCCGCCAGCAAGAAACCGGAATACATGCAGCTGATTCGGGAAGTCAAGCCGCCGATATTTGACGAAAGCTATGAATTTGATCCGCATCAGGCCCGCGTACTGGATCCGGGATCAGATATAACGGTGGTGACCACCGGCTTAACAACCATATTTGCGCGTGAAGCCGTTGCCATGCTGAAACAGGAAAACATCCATGCCGAGCATATCCATTACCCTTCGGTTAAACCGTTTGATGTTGAAACTCTTTTAAAATCTGTCAAAAAAACCAATGCGGTGGTAACCGCTGAAAACCAGAATGTGATCGGTGGGCTGGGCGGAGCTGTTTGCGAGGCTCTGGCCGCGCACCATCCTGTAAAGGTCAAAAGACTGGGTGCTCAGGATCGATTTGGGGAGGTAGGCGACGTACCCTACCTGTCTGAAACCTTGGGTTTCAGCGCAAAAGATATTGCCGGCGCCTGCCGCGAGATGCTGACCGCAAAATAAGGATCTCATTGAGTGTGGAAACGCCAACGCCAAACTACTGGGAACTTCGACTGAAAAGCTGCAAAGATGCGCTCGAACAGAATAATTTTGAAGCCTTTATTGCCCAAACCCCGGCGGAAGCCAAACAAATCATCATCGATCAGATCCTGCCCGCAATCAATGTCAAGAGCGTATCCTATGGGGATTCATTAACGCTCTTCGAAACCGGCGTGTTGGAATATTTTAAAAAAAATTCCAAATTCACTTTAATCGACACCTTTGATGAGAAAGCATCCCGACAAGAAATCATCGAGCGTCGCAGAAATGCGCTTTTATGCGATCTATTTTTCAGTGGAACCAATGCTGTCGTAGAATTCGGTGCCCTCGTCAATCTGGATATGGTGGGCAATCGTGTGGGGGGAATGGTTTTTGGCCCCGGATGTGTCGTTATTGTGGTGGGCCGCAATAAGATCGTCACCGATCTGGAGCACGCCATGGATCGCATAAAAAATCTGGCAGCTCCGGCCAATGCGATCCGGCACGCAACAAAAACACCGTGTGTAAAGACTTCTTACTGCATGGACTGCAATAGCCCCGCTCGAATTTGCAATATATGGACAATCCATGAAAAATCTTATCCCAAGGGCAGAATAAAGGTAATATTGATCAATCAGGATCTGGGATTATGAAAGTAGTTTGCGTCTGCAATAAAAGATGGATTAAAATGGGAACCCCAATGCGCCGTGCTCGCGCAGAATATTGAGACCGATCAGCAACAGAACAACCCCTCCAAGAGCCTCGGCGTAGCGACTCATGCGCGGGGCGCTGCCAATCTTTTTTCCCAGGTGCATTCCGACTGTCGTAAAAGCACCCGCCACCAGGCCGATGATGAGGGCCGGCATCCAGATAGAAACCGAAATCATCGAGAGGCTCAAGCCGACGGCAAGGGCATCGATACTGGTGGCGACTGACAGCATCACCATGGTCAGGCCCCGGGTGGGGTCTTTGCGTTCATCCACGCCGGTTTCCTTTTTGAAGGCCGCCCGCAGCATTCCCTGGGCCACAAAGACCAGGAGGCCGAAGGCCGCCCAGTGAGCATAATTTTCGATCCAACTCCGGATGGAGAGGCCTGCACTCCAGCCGAGCACCGGCATCATGGCCTGGAAGAGGCCGAAATGCCAGGCAAGCCGGAAATTTTGGCGGAAGCTGATCTTTTTGAGCATCACGCCGGCGGCGATCGCCACTGCGAAGGCATCCATGGCCAGGGCCACGGCAATGGCTGAGATGTTAAGAAGCTGCACGGATTGCACCTCTGAAGGTTGAAAATTAAATCAGGCAAAGCCTTGCGGGCTTCACCAAAGTGGCAGTGCTGAAAATGAATCCCCACTCAAAACGCGTTTATATAGCATCTTATTTCCCTGAATAAAACCATGAACAGAATTTCCCGACACTTATTCTCCTTTAAACTTGTGGCAGTTTGTGTTACGCATTTGCCAAAGCTTCTTCTTATGGAAATGTAACATTAAATTCAATAGTTACTTATGCCATCACCCAGTTATCCGGAAAGATTGAATGACAAATTTCCGCAATTGAAAATATTCCTCAAGATAAACTAAGGCTCTAATTGTAACCGGGAGGCAGGGAATATGAAACTAGAAACAGCCTTTTCAATGGACACATCCAGCATCAAGTACGGTCCCGGCGTTACCCGAGAAGTCGGTTGGGACATGGAAGAGCAGGGATCAAATCGTGTAATGGTGGTGACGGACGCCAATTTAAGCGAGAGCGAACCGGTTGCGGTCACTCTCGAATCATTGCGCAAGCATGGGATCGATGCCGTCCTGTTCGATCAGGCCAGCGTGGAACCCACAGACATTTCTTTTAACGAAGCCATTAAGTTTGCCCAAGACGGCAATTTTGACGGCTTTGTCGCTGTCGGCGGGGGTTCCAGCATGGATACCGCCAAAGCCGCCAACTTATACGCCACATACCCGGCTGAATTTATGGCCTATGTCAATCCGCCTGTCGGGAAAGGTGAACCGGTCCCCGGCCCATTAAAACCGCTGGTGGCGGTTCCAACAACTGCCGGCACGGGCAGCGAAACGACCGGTGTGGCCATTTTTGATTTTCTGGAAATGAATGCCAAAACCGGTATTGCCCATCGCAGCTTGCGGCCCATAAAAGGCATTGTCGATCCCAATAACACCCGGTCTCTGCCCAAAATGATTGCCGCCTGCACCGGACTGGACCAGCTCACCCATGCACTGGAGACATTGACTGCGCTGCCCTACAGCCAGCGGCCGGCTCCCGGGCATCCCCAATTGCGCCCGGTGTATCAGGGAGCCAACCCCATTTCCCACATCTGGGCATCCCGGACCATTGAAATGATCTCCCGGCACCTTGTCCGCGCCATTGAGGATCCCTCCAATGATGAAGCGCGCGGAGAGGTGCTTCTGGCGGCAACCTATGCCGGCATCGGTTTTGGAAACAGCGGGTGTCATCTGCCCCACGGCATGTCATATCCCGTATCGGGAATGGTTCGCGATTACGTGCCCGAAGGATACCCGCCGGGGCAGCCGCTTATTCCCCATGGAATGGCCGTTGTTCTCAATGCGCCGGCTGTTTTTCGATTTACGGCTCCGGCCAATCCTGAAATGCATCTATATGCCGTCAAATTGATGGGCAGAGATATTTCCAATGCGTCGCTTGAAGGTGCTGGCGAGTTGCTGGCCGGCACCATCGTCGAAATGATGCGCAAGGTTGGGATGCCCAACGGGCTCAGCGCCGTGGGTTACGGTCCGGATGATGTCGACAAACTGGTGGAGGGAACATTACCGCAGCACCGGGTGACCAAGCTGTCGCCCCGGCCGGCAAGTGCTGAGGATTTGAAGCAGCTGTTTCTGGATTCAATGGAGCTGTGGTAATAACAGATGACGGAGGACAGAAGACAGATGTCAGAGGACAGATGCCAGATGTCAGAAGGCAGCTGACCCGGAGTTCAGATTTCAGTGTTCAACCCCCTGCCCAGAGGGGTTGAAGCTTTTGAGGGGCACAAATATGCATGAAATATCCACTCAGCTGGCACCGTTTGCTGATTTTGACAAAATACATTGCGTAGAGGGATTTGATCGTATCAGCGCTGAATATCCAGCCTATCTGACAGGCGAATCAAAATTATCTCCGGAACCTTTTGATTTTAGGCTGTATTTTTTTTAACGAATTGCACTTTGTCAAATTCAAAGATCTGACCCCTATTCCGAAAACCCAGCTGGGAGTGTAATGAAAATCACGATCAGAAGTTTTCTGGGCATGAGAGACATGATGACCGCTCAATCTGTGCTGGAGCACGAAATTGAGAATCTTATACTAATTGAACGATTAAATGAATTAGCGAATATCTATGGAGACCGGTTTGCGCAGATGGTCTTTGACAAAGCCGGTAAGGATCTTAATCAACGGTTGCCATTATTCCCACATTCCGCAGAAATTAAACACCCGGTTGCAGGAGGGCGATGAAGTCGCCCTTTTTCCGCCGATTACGGGGGGTTAATTCATGATCTTTTTTGAGGAGTCGATGCATCGTTTGTAAAAGTTGAAACATTTCTAAGGGCTTAAGATTTTTTCCAATTTCATCAAGCTTTCACTGCTTCCGACTGCAATAACCGACC
>JASFGZ010000060.1:0-13579 GCA_050123495.1 Desulfobacterales bacterium | reverse complement strand
GGTCTTCATTTTTTTAGGTGATCGAATCGTGGCCGAGGAATACAATCGGTTTTCGCTCGCTCCCTGGCAAATTAATGGGATAAACGATCTAAATGACAGAGTTGAAAAGATTACCCGGATTGGCTTGAGTCCGGAAGCGCGCAAGTTTCTGACACCATTGGAAGATAGCCTGAAAAGCGTCTCCGTTCGGAGGTATTTCAAAATTGAGGGCCCGGCCAAAAATCTTCTCACTCTCGGAAATAATGCGCCGCTCTTACTGGAAGCCGAGGTGGAGCGGTCCAAGCTTTTTATATTCGCCTCCAGCGCTGATCTCGATTGGAATGACCTTCCTCTGAAAGCGGCCTATCTTCCCCTCCTGCACGGACTCTTGAGGGAAGCCATTGGGTTAACGGGAAGCTTCCAAGCGGCCGGCGTTCGTTTCGGAGAACCTTTTAGAGAAAAAGGCCGTCCGGTCCAAATAAAAGGACCTGAGGAAGGCCCCGGAATCTTTCAATTTCAACTTCCCGCCGGCGAACTGAGACGAGGTGTAAACACACCTTATGAAGAATCGGATCTGACAAAGGTTTCAGAGGATGAGCTGAAAAAGAAGTTCGGCGCGATCGATGTGAAAGTTTTGGAATATCAGAATGACGGGCCCAAGAATCTGAAGGGAGGGCACAAAGAGCTGTGGCCTGCTCTGCTGATATTCCTCTTGGCTATCCTGACGCTCGAAATAATTCTAGCAAATGGCATCTGGTGGTATAAAACGTAAGTCATGATCTCACGAAGAAAATTTTTATCAATGGCACTGGGTCTCATCGGCGCTTGGATCCCATCCTGGCCCAAGCTTGCATTGGGTTCCCTCTTTCCGCATTTTTTCTTCGCTCAACTCAAATACCGGGGCGGGGAATGGGACCCAAATCCGCTGTTTGCTGAAGCCATCGTTGAGGAGCTCGAGCTCCGGACAAGCATCAACGCCAGGAAGGAAAGACGCGTTTTGCAACTGTCGGATCGTGACCTTTTTTTCTGCCCGTTCCTTTATATGGCGGGTCGCTATGAATTTGAATCCTTCACGCAACCGGAGCGGGAAGTTTTACGGCGATTCCTAACCTACGGCGGATTCCTATTTGCCGAAGACACGGTCGGCGCCAAAGGATTTGGGTTCGATCAGGCCTTTCGAAGGGAGATGCGCCAGGTCTTGCCGGGATACGAGCTGAAAAGGCTTTCTTCCGAGCATTCCGTCTATCAGAGCTTCTATCTTATCGGCAGCTTTGGCGGCCGCCAGAGAGTCAATCCCTATCTTGAAGGCATCACGATCGATAACTGGACTCCGGTTATCTATTCACAGAACGACCTGGCCGGTGCCTGGTCGCGGGACAGATTCGGAAAGTGGCTTCACGCATGTGTTCCAGGCGGTGAGACTCAAAGGAAAGCCGCTTTTAAGATGGGGATCAATATCATTGTTTACTCACTAACATCGGACTATAAACGGGATGTCATTCATCATCCCTTCATCAAGAGGCGTCAGAATTTATGAACCTTAATCCGATCACCATCGCCCCTGTTTTTCCAGTGTGGCTGATACTCCTTTTCTTCTGCCTCGCTTTGGCTCAGGCCGCAGTTCAGTATGTCGTGAATTGGATCAAACTGGGCCGTGCGCGAGCCCTCGTCATCTCCTCGCTGCGTTTAGCCGTAATTGTTGTTCTGGTCATCTTCGCTTTAAACCCGTCTGTGGTTACCCGGAAGGAACACAGGATATCACCTGCCATCGCCATCATTGTGGACACGTCTGAAAGTATGGGGCAATCTGATGGCGATGGAAAAGCATCCCGTCTCGGAGAGGCCAAGGCTTTGCTCGCGGAAGGTGGCAGCTCCCTTATCGGATCTTTGAGCAAGAAGTATGAATTGCATGTCTATGAACTGGCCGATTCGCTTAGACCCCTGGAATTTGGTGATGTGGCCCGTTTGCAAGCCGCTGGAAGCAAGGGGGATGTAAGCGAGGCCCTCAAAGCAATCGGCGACAAGAACGCCGTCGCTGTATTGTTGAGTGATGGCAACCTGAAGTGGAACGAGAATCCAGCGCAGTTGCTTCCGACCGTGACCGTTCCGTTCGGGAAACCGGAAACGTATCAGGATATACTGATCAAAGCGGTCAGCGCCCCGCCGCTGGCCTTCAGAGACCGGGACGTCACTATTGACGTTACGGTAAAAAATTACGGATACACGGGTTTGACGCTTCCGGTCCTTCTCAAGGATACCGGAAGGCTGCTCAGCGCCAAAAACATCCGCGTCCAGGACAATCCCGGAGAGTCAACCGTCTCTCTCGCCTTCGTGCCGAGTGAGGTGGGTCAGAAAAACCTTTCGATTTCGATTCCACAACAGGTGGGGGAGAGCATTGTTGATAATAATCACGTCAACCTTTCTATCAAGGTCGTCCGTGACAAGACGCGAATTCTGATGGTTTCGGGAAATCCGAGCATGAATTACCGCTTTATGCGGACTGCGCTTAAGAGCGACCCCTCGATCGACCTGCTCTCTTTTGTCATCCTGAGAACACCTTCGGATATTTTAAATGTGCGCTCTTACGAACAGAGCCTCATCCCATTCCCGGTCAAGACCCTTTTCTTGACGGAGCTGACGAATTTCGATCTGCTCATTTTCGACAATTTCAACTACTCGCTTTATTTGCGTCCGGAACATCTTGAAAGCATCCGCAATTTTGTTGAGGGTGGGGGCAGTTTCGCGATGGTGGGCGGGCCAAATCTTTTCGATGAGGGCAAATATGGTTTATCCCCAATCGGAGATATTCTTCCTGTCAGATTTTTGGAGAGCGAGTTTTATCGAAGAGAGGCACCCATCCGGATAAGATTGAGTCCGGCAGGCACCCAACACCCGATTTTGCGCTTGAGCGGTGAATATCGGGAAGGCGATTCGGATCCAGATCTGCCCTGGCGAGAAATGTCTCCTTTAGACGGTTTCAATCCGATGGAAGCCAAAAGATCTGCGACTGTCCTTCTGGAAACTGCAGAGGGGATCCCCTGGCCGATTCTCACCGTCGCCGAGAAAGGAAAAGGAAGGGTCCTGGCTTTGACAACAGACTACGCCTGGAAGTGGTACATGGGAATGGTTGCCAGTGGCAAAGGGAATCAACTCTATCTCATGCTCGTACACCGGATGGTTCGGTGGCTTACGAAAGACCCGAGCCTCGATCCGGTTCAATTGATCCTTCCGGAAACGACCCCGTCCACCGGGCAGGAGACCGATCTCAAAATCCGATTCCAGGATGAGGTGCCATCCCGGATCTCTGATGGGGCGGTCTCTTTCTCTGTTTTTAATCCTCAGGGGGTCAAAATTGATTCGAAACTCAAGCCCACCCCGCAGAGCGGGGAATACATTGTCTCTTTCCTTCCGCAGAATGGCGGCATCTTTCGAATAGAGGTTGAGACTCCTGTCGGACAGCTGGAAGAATCCCTGGTTGTCGCAGGGCCTCTGGAGGGCCTGGATGCCGGCCCGGATCTTGACCAGCTCCAGAAGATCTCTGCATCGACACAGGGAAAATATATAGCGCAAAAAGATGAACTCATAAAGGAAATAGAGCGTTACGCCCATAAAGCGGAAAAGCAATTTATTGAAGAAAAACGTTTGCCGATATGGACAAGCGCTTTTGTAATGGCCATTGTTCTGTTCCTCCTTTCTTCGGAGTGGTATTTAAGGAGGCGCTGGGGCCTGATTTAGAACTCATCTCAAAAAAGCGTCTAAGTGCCCATGGCTGCGTTGCGACTCGGCTCAAAATACTCACATACTTAGGTGTATGCTCCGCTTGTGAGCCGACCCGCGCCTTGCCATGAACCCTGATCCACATTTTTCAGATGAGTTCTAGATATAACACTTTGTTCGATTGCGCAATTGAGAGGTTGACATGAAAAACAATTTACGCATTTTAGTTCCGTTGATCATCGCTTTGCTCTTTGTCTTTGCGGGACAGGGGCAGACAGCATGCAGAAATCCTAACCTGGTGGACGGCGATGATCCCTTGATTGTTCCGGCGGCGGCTTCAGGTTTTGTAGAGATCAAATGGTTCGGCCACTCCTTTTTCCAGATTACGTCCAGCAGCGGAACGAAAATCATCACCGATCCGTTCGGTCCCATGGGATTCCCCATACCCGAAGTCTGGCCTCACATTGTAACCGTTGGCAGGGAGCACAGGAACCACAATAACGCCGGGTTGGCAAAGGGAAGCCCCCTCGTTTTGCGGGGTCTGGAAGAGGGAACCTTTGAATGGAATGACATTAATCTCACCTTCCGCGATATCCTGATCTACAATGTACCCATCCATCAAAGAGGCTATATGGAATATGGCCGAAGCCTGAAAGGGGCTGCCTTCATTTTTGAAATGGATGGCATGTGCATCTTGCATTCGGGCGATGTCAGTGAGCCGTTCAACGAAGATCAGCTCCAGCTCATCGGGCATATCGATGTGCTGATGGTGCCCATTGGCGGAACTTACACGGCAGGCCCGGAAGAGGCCAAGCAGATAATAGAGCAGTTAAAACCCAAGATCGCTATCCCCATGCACTACTGGCATCGGGAGAGTGACCTGATGCGCTTTACAGACGGCCCTTATCGGACTCGGGTTCTCAATACCAGCAATTTCACCGTCAGTAAGGATACCCTGCCTCCAGCAACCGAAATTTACATTCTCAAGGTGGTTCGAGAGGGTGATTTATAGCTTGGACGGGTGCTAGTGTTGTGTCCTTTATGAAACACAACACGGTATGGCGCCTTCTTATATCCCCGGGCAACTCAAGGAACTCTTTTTATGAAACGAACGCTATTCATCTTACGGGCTGTCGTTTTCACCTGTATCTGGATGATTCTATTCACACCAGAGATGCAGGCTGCCTGCCGCAACCCCAATGTCGTTGAAGGGGGGCAACCCTGGCTCAGGCGGGTGGCCGCTTCCGGGTTCGTTGAGATCAAATGGTTCGGCCACGCGTTTTTTCAGATCACCTCGAGCTCGGGAACGCAAATCATCACCGACCCCTTTCGTTATTTAGGCTATCCGATGCCTGAAGTTTGGCCGGATGTGGTGACGGTCGGAAAAGAAACGAGGAATCACAGCAATGTCGCCTTGGCTAAAGGAGATCCTTTAATTCTGCGGGGTCTGAAGTCATGGGGAGTCGAATGGAATGAAATCAATACCGTCTTCCGTGATGTTCTGATCTATAATATACCCATTCATATGAGAGGCCCAGAGCAATTTATAAAGGGCTCCGCTTTTGTTTTCGAATTGGATGGCCTTTGCATCTGCCACACCGGTGATATCGGAGAACCTTTTAGTGAAGAGCAACTCGATCTGCTCGGGCATATAGACATTGTTTTTGTTCCTATCGGCGGTTCCTATACAATGGGTCCCGAAAAGGCCAAGAGGGTGGTCGAACAGCTTAAACCGAAGATGGCGGTTCCCATGCACTATTACGACGATACATCCGTGCTGGAGAGATTTCTTGATGGACCCTACCGGGCGCGGTTCCTTGAGACCAATAAATTCAGAGTGAGCAAAGATACGCTTCCGCCCGTCACCGAAATTATTATCCCAAAAGTTGTTCGGCAGGGCAGAGAAGACGATCTATAAGCAGAAGATCACCGTGCCGTTTTCATTTGCGCATCCGGTGGTGCCGACTGGATTTGAGATTCGCAATGGCACCGCTCCTAAGATTATAGGTGAATCTGCTGGGCTCGGCTTGCCGTTAGACGAACACGGCCGCTATTTCAATTTGCTCTGCAAGCGCTCAGCCCACTCTTTAAAATACGGATCATCTGACGTCAGCCCTTTCTCCAGATAACCTTTGGCTTCGGTTTTGTTTTCGTCCCCGCCGATTTGAATTAAAAGCTCCGCCAGAAAAAGCTGGGCTTCGGTGTTGGTGGCAAAAAATTTGGTTTGTTGGTATTCGCGGTAATACCCCAGAGATTTTTTGCGATCACGCAAAGGCCAGGGCAGAATCGCCCAGAAACGGCCCAATGAAATCATCGGGCCACCTTCTTTATACATTTTGTTGATCTCATAAGTTTTTTCGAAGCTTTTCTGGGTCTTGCCCTTCAACCCTTCACTCAGCGCCGTCAGGATGCTGACACCATCGGAGTATATGCCGACATTCAACCCGTAATAATAATGTCCGTCAGGGCGTTCCGGTTTCAATTCGATGGCCTTTTGGGCGTATTGCATGCCGGCCTTGCCGAATTGGGCGCAAATATCCTTCCAGCCCTCAATGCCTTTCTTTTTGGCTTGATCGGCGTATTCGCGGTGCCCCCGGGCGCATTTCCAGGCGGCTTCGTAATCGTCGGGCTGCTGTTCAACCGCCTTGATATACAGATCAATGGAGTTTTTGTAATTTTCAAGCCCCCCCTGGTCAAAAATTTTATCGGCTTCGGCCAGATAATCCATCGCCGCCGCCCCAATGGGAAAGATTAGCAAAATTATGGCTATGATTGCGGAAGGGATAAATCGTCTCATTTTTCTGCCTCCTATACTATTAAAATCCGAAATTCGAAGCACTAAATTCGAAACAAATCAATTGTATTTGGTTCTAACGTCCTTAATTCTGGCGTTTCATCCTTTAAAGCAATTCTATAGCGCAGGCCATGGACACTCCGCCGCCCCCGCAAAGGGTCGCCAGCCCCAGGCTTTTGTTCTTTTGTTTCAGCGCATGGATCAAGGTGATGATGATCCGGGCGCCGGTGGCGCCCACCGGATGCCCCAGACCGATTCCCGAGCCGTTGATGTTGGTGATTTCCCGATTCAAGCCCAGTTCTTTTTCACAACCCAGGTACTGGGCGGCAAAGGCCTCATTGATTTCAATCAGATCAAAATCTTCCAGTTTCATGCCGCTGCGTTTAAAAAGGTCGGCAACCGCGGGTACCGGGGATAGCCCCATGACGGACGGATGGCAGGCGCCCTTGCCGGTGGCCGTTATTTTTGCCAGCGGCTGAATATTCAGATCTTTGGCTTTTTCAGCGGACATGATGACGGTGGCGGCGGATCCGTCATTTATACCGCTGGAGTTTCCGGCCGTTACCTTGCCGATTTTCGGCACAAAGGCCGCCGGCAGTTTCTGAAGATCTGCCAGCGTCAGTCCGGGTCTGAAATGCTCGTCTTTGTCAAAAATAACAGATGCCTGTTTTCTCCGGGGGATCTCCATCGGGATGATTTCATCTTTAAACGAGCCCTCCTTGGTGGCGCGTTCAACATTGTTGTGACTGCGCAGCGCGACTTCGTCCATTTCCGCTCTGCTGATATTGAGATGCTGGGCGACGAATTCCGCCGTATGCCCCATAATATAGGGTTTGCCTTTAAAAAAGGAGAGCGGCGGCTTTTCGGCATCCACCGGGCCGGCCTCGGGATGCGGCATGATGTGGGACCCGCAATGCAAGCCGCGAATCAAATTGTCAACACATTCATTGTCCTGCAGGCGGTACCCCCATCTGGCACCCGGAAGCGAATACGGCACACCGGACATATGTTCGACCCCTCCGGCCAGGATGACATCTGCCATGCCGGCCTGGATCATCGCCATCCCCGAAAGAACAGCCTCCATCCCTGAAATGCAAACGCGGTTGATTGTAACCGCCGGTACGGTATCCGGTATGCCGGCTAAAATAGCGGCAATGCGAGTCACATTTAAAGCGTCCACCGGTTCCATGCAGCAGCCGTAGCGCACATCATCGATCAGAGCAGAGTCGATACCGGCTCTCTCCACAGCCGCTTTCATGGTTACACTGGCGATGGTTGCGGCATGACTGTCTTTTAAAGTTCCGCCAAATGCGCCGATGGCGGTCCGGCAGGCCGAAGCGATCACAACATCTTTCATTCTTTACTCCTTATATACATTTGTTTCAAGGTTGGGTTGAGCTGTGTTATGGCAGCGTCCTTTTAGCCGCGAATGTATTAAAATTACGAAAACACGAAAGGACGAAATCACGAAATTATTTACCTTTTCGTGTTTTTAAAATTTCGTGCTTTCGTGATAAAAATATCAACTCCCAAACGACTTTTCATGAATATCGATTACCGCGGGGTGGGGTGCCGCGATGGCATTCATCTTTCCGATGGTAACCGGCAGCAGGGAGCTGATGAAAAATTCGGCGGCTTTTAGCTGTCCGTCATAAAATGCCGCATCTTTGTTTTTAGCGACTTTGGATTGAATCGCCTCCTCATCTGCGCTACCGGCCAGTTTTTCGAGTCTGGGGACGGCCACCGTTGCCCGCCACAGAAGCATCCATGCCATAATCACATCGCCGACAACCTCCATAAACGGGTGGGCGTAAGCAAACGCCAGTTTCATATCTTTGGAGAAAGCGGTTTTGCTGATATGCATCGCAACTTCACTGAATCGGTTCAGGGCGGTTTCAACCCGGCCGGCAGGGTCCTCCAGGCGCGGTATTTCCCTGGCGCTCACAATTGCGGCCTTGATTTCATTTAGAAAATCGAGAAAAACGGTACCTTTTTTCATTCCCAGCTTGCGCCCCAGTAAATCCATGGCCTGAATTCCATTGGTGCCTTCATAGATACTGGTGATTTTACAGTCACGGTAAAGCTGTTCGACCGGATATTCTTTGGTATAGCCGTAGCCGCCATACACCTGAATGGCCTGTTCGCAGACAAACTGCCCGCGCTCACTGCAGTAAGATTTGATTACCGGCGTCAGTAACTCAATAAAATCATTGTAACGTTCTTTTTCATCCCGGGTTTTTGCGGTGGATTTTTTGTCAAAACAATAGGCGACGTAATAGGCAAAACTGCGCATGCCGTCCACATATGCTTTCATCAGCAACAGCATCCGCCTGACATCCGGGTGGCAGATGATCGGTACCTGGGGTGCCTCCGGGTTTTTGCCTTCTTCGATATCTCTTCCCTGTAATCGTTCACGGGCGTAGTTGGCCGCATATAAATAAGCGGCCGAGGCGTGTAAAAAGCCCTGGGTGCCGACATCCAGGCGGGCCTCATTCATCATATGGAACATGACCATCAGGCCCTTGTTTTCTTCCCCGAGTAAAAGGCCGCGGCATTTTCCTTTGCCGCCCAAGGCCATACTGCAGGTCGGACTGCCGTGGAGGCCCATTTTTTCTTCCACACCGCTGCAGACGATGTCGTTGGGCTCACCCAGGCTGCCGTCATCATTGACCCAGATTTTGGGCACGATGAACAAAGAAATTCCTTTGGTTCCCGGAGGCGCGCCTTCGATGCGGGCTAAAACCGGGTGGATGATATTTTCAGTCAGATCGTGATCGCCGCAGGTGATAAAGACCTTGTTGCCCGAAATAGAATAGGTTCCGTCCGGATTTTTAACAGCGGTCGTGGCTAACGCGCCCACATCCGAACCGGCGCCGGGCTCGGTGAGCATCATGGTGCCGCCCCATTCACCGGAATAGACCTTTTTTAAAAACAGATCTTTTTGTTTGGGAGTTCCGAAAAGCTCAATCATTTTAGCGGCACCGTGTCCGAGGTTGCCGAAGCCGGCAATGGCAAAATTAGCCCCGAGGATATATTCGCAGGCCGCTTGACGGATGATCCAGGGAAACCCCTGGCCGCCCACTTCAGGCGCTTCGGCCATGGCAATCCATTCGCCTTCCACGAAAAGCGCATAGGGGCGATGAAAGCACCGGGGGACGATAACCTTGCCGTTTTCAAATTTTACCCCCTCACGGTCGCCTTCCTTATAGGTGGGATAGATTTCCTTGAGGCCTAAATTTCGGGCCTCGGAGATGACCATGTCGAACATTTTACGGTTCAGGTCATTGTATTTTTCCGTTTTTAAAATGTCTTCGATCTTTAATTGTTCATAAAGGACAAAGTCGATGTCTCTGCGGTCTGAAAGAAGCTGGACCATATGGTTACCTCTCAAATCATGTATTCAATAAAAAAGTACAAAATGGGTCAGAATGCTGGGAAGCCAGGAAACTGGTAAGAGAGAAGGCTTGATGGGATGAATTATTCTTAGCCTCCAAGCCTTCTGGCTTCCTGGCCTTATAGCTTTTCAGCCTCCTAGCTTCCAAGCTTTCAAGCTCATTTGGTGGTACTGAATGGTTTTGTATGAGAAATGTTTGAGCTTTGTCAAGCAATTGCTTTGGGTAGATCTGTTTATGAAATGGTGGCAGGTCATCGCCCATATCCTGAAGATGGTCCGGCAGATCTCAGTGATGGGAAAATCGGAAAAGAGAGCAGAGGATCGTCCACAATCAATTTTCGTTTGATGTTTCTGTTTTTTGATTATGGAATTATGAGCCAAAAAAATACTTGACTTAACGCAGGATTAATTGCACTCTATCGGATTTGGAACTTGGCAATAATTATAACATTTGCCGGATAAACCGGCATGCAGACTTAAAGTTTTACATGAGGAGGTATACACGATGAGCAGTAAAAGCAAATGGGTCTATATTTTTGATGAAGTGGAGCAAGCCGAAAAATATGTCGGCGGTGAATGGGAGGCGGTACGCGGACTTCTGGGCGGAAAAGGCGCCAATCTGGCGGAAATGACCCGTTTGAAAGTGCCGGTCCCGCCGGGATTCACCCTGACCACCGAGGCATGCAATGCCTATCTGGCGGCCGGTGAAACCTTTCCGGAGGGAATGTGGGAGCAGGAGTTGGAGGCCCTCAAATCTGTTGAATCGGCGACGGGCAAGACATTTGGAGATACCCGGAACCCTCTACTGGTTTCCTGTCGTTCCGGGGGGAAGTTTTCCATGCCCGGCATGATGGATACGGTTCTCAATATCGGCCTCAACGATGATACGGCCAAAGGGATGATCGAATTAACCGGCGATGAGCGTTTTGTTTATGATCTTTACCGCCGTCTGGTTCAGATGTTTGGCAGCGTGGTTATGGGCATGCCCGATGAGCCCTTTGAAGAAATAATCGAAGAAGCCCGTGAAAAAGCCGGGGTTAAAACCGACGCCGAACTGGCTGCCGATGACTGGAAGAACGTTACCGAGCAATTCAAAAAGATCTTCAAGAAGCAAACCGATATAGATTTTCCAACCGATCCTTATGAGCAATTGAAAATGGCGACCGAAGCGGTTTTTAAAAGCTGGAACGGCAAGCGCGCCGTCGACTACCGCAATGCCGCCAAAATTGCCCATGATCTGGGCACTGCGGTGAATATTCAAACCATGATTTTTGGCAACATGGGAGACGACAGTGCCACCGGTGTGGCCATGACCCGCAATGCCTCTACCGGCGAAAAAAAGATCGAAGGCGATTATCTCATGAATGCTCAGGGTGAAGATGTGGTAGCCGGCATTCGTCTGACCAATGATATTGAAGAATTAAAAAAAGATCTGCCGGAAGCCTACGCCGAATTCGAGGAGATCTGTGAGAACCTGGAAAAGCATTATCGCGATATGCAGGATGTTGAATTCACCATTGAAAAAAGCAAGCTCTGGATGCTGCAAACGCGTGATGGCAAGCGTACCGCGCAATCGGCCGTTCGTATTGCGGTGGATATGGCCGAAGAAGGCCTGATTACGCGTGAAGAAGCTGTTTTGCGGGTGACCCCGGAGCAAGTTGACTTTTTTCTGCATCCCCAGTTCGACACCGCAGCCAAAAAGTCCGCCAAAGACTCAGGAAACATGCTGGCCACCGGTCTGAATGTATCGCCCGGTGCCGCCGTCGGCGTGGTCGCATTTGACGCTGATCTGGCCGAAACCTGGGCCAAAGATGAAGAAAAGCAGGTGATCATGGTGCGGCCGGAAACCAAACCGGACGACGTCCACGGGATGCTGGCGGCCGAAGGCATATTGACCAGCCGCGGGGGACGAACCAGCCATGCCGCTCTGGTCGCGCGCCAGTTTGGAAAACCTGCCGTCGTAGGGGCATCTGCCATTGAAATTGATTTTGATAATCGTCAGATGAAAGTGGGGGATGTGATCATCAAGGAAGGGGACTGGATCTCAATCGACGGGACTGCCGGTGAGGTTTATCTGGACAAGCTGGAAACCATGGTGCCCGATATCAAAGACCCTTGGTTGCTCAAGCTTTTATCCTGGGCCGATGACTTTCGTCGTCTTGGGGTTTGGGCCAATGCCGATTACCCGCGTGATGCCCAGCGTGCGCGTGAATACGGCGCCGAGGGCATTGGTCTATGCCGCACCGAACACATGTTTTTTGAGTCCGAGCGCCTGCCTCACATTCAGAAGATGATTTTGACCGATGTGCAGGATGAGCGCAATGCTGCGCTTGAAGCCTTGCTGCCCTATCAACGTGAAGATTTTGCCGGCCTGTTTCGAGCAATGGACGGACTGCCGGTCATCATCCGCCTGATCGATCCGCCCTTGCATGAATTTTTGCCGGCCCCGTTTGACCTGATGCATGAATTAACCGATCTTAAGATTCGTTTGCAGCAGGCCGGCAAAACCGCCGAGGGTGATGATCTTTCAAAGCAAATTGAAGCAAAGGAAAACCTTCTGAAGCGCGCCGAAAGTCTGCACGAGGCCAATCCCATGCTCGGTTTGCGCGGTGTCAGGCTGGGCATTCATATTCCGGAACTCACCACCATGCAGGTGCGCGCCATTTTTGAGGCGTCCTGCACTGTTGCCAAAGAAGGCGTGGATGTGCATCCGGAGGTGATGATCCCGTTGACCAGTCATGTGAATGAGCTAAAGGTTCAACGCGGGGCACTAGAAGCCGAGGCCAAAAAGGTCATGCAAGAGCAGGGCATCGAAGTTGATTACAAATTCGGAACCATGATTGAAATACCCCGCGCGGCGTTGACCGCCGACCAGATTGCGGAATACGCTGAATTCATATCCTTCGGCACCAACGATCTCACCCAGACCACCTACGGCATTTCGCGAGATGATGCCGAATCGGGGTTTTTAATAGATTATATCGGAACCGGGATTTTGCCGAATAATCCGTTTGCCACGATTGATCGGGATGGGGTGGGACAGTTGATGCAAATTGCCGTCACCAAAGGGCGCGCAAAGAATCCGGACCTTGAATGCGGCATCTGCGGAGAGCACGGCGGCGACCCGGAATCCATTTTGTTGTGTCATGAGCTGGGGCTGACCTATGTGTCCTGTTCACCGTTTAGAGTGCCCATCGCCCGACTGGCGGCAGCCCATGCAGCGCTGCAGGGTCGCATGACAAAAGATCAATAATGTCCTTGTTTCATGAGACACTTGTGATTCAAAAAAAGAGTGAAACATTGACCTGATTTGGCCTCTTTCGGCAGCTGTATTTTGCGGTTGGATCGCTGAAACATCGGTGATTTGAATTTGAACTTTTGAGACAGATTGTCTCATTTTGGGTCAACCATCAGGCTCCATTTTGCTGATCCAAAGAAAGCGCTTCATCGTGTAACCTGCCGATATCAAGCAGGATACATTCAGGTTTCATTGTTTTTCGCCTTTTGGCATAGAATTTGTTTAAGCTCTTTACCTGTTAATAAAAAGGGATTTAATAACTTAAAAAGGAGGAATAAATGAGTAAGTCCGAAGACAATCTGAGAGAAGCATTCGCGGGTGAGTCCCAGGCCAACCGTAAATATCTTGCTTTTGCCAAAAAGGCGGATCAGGAAGGTTACGCCCAGGTGGCCAAATT